>JAYKHH010000583.1:0-5974 GCA_035285265.1 Leptolyngbyaceae cyanobacterium
GATACAGGTCAAGGCATTCAACGAGAGTTTCTCCCCTATATTTTTGATCGCTTTAGTCAAGCTGAGAGTTCCACCAACCGTTCGTTTAATGGTTTAGGCATTGGCCTTGCGATTGTGCGCCATTTGGTTGAACTCCAAGGTGGCACCATTCAGGCAGAAAGTCCCGGAGAAGGGCAAGGAGCTACTTTTACTGTGAAATTTCCGGTAGTGGCTATGGCAACCTTGAACTAATATGCCCCCTAGCGCCCCAATGCTGGGGGGAACCGGAAAAATCTTGAACTTGCCCCCCTAGCCCCCCAATTCTGGGGGGAACCGGAAAAATCTTGGACTTGCCCCCCTAGCCCCCCAATGCTGGGGGGAACCGGAGTTTTTCAAAATCCCCCAGCATATAGCCCTATGCCTTCGGCAGGCTGCGCCAACGGGCATTCCAGAAAGGGGGATTTAGGGGGCCTCAGGGGAGTATCGGGTAGGCAATTCATAACGAATGACCGCAACACCCGTTATTTTGGGGGGAGTTTGGGTTTAGGTGGAGTCGAGTCTCCAGGCAGCGCTGGTAAACCGGTCTGTTGCCAAAATTGTTTAAAAGCCTTGGGCTGAATTATAGACCAGGCAATCAGACCCGCGATCGCTAATCCCACGACCACCATCACACTCGAAAGGATTTGTGATGCTGCACTGGGTCGCATCGATTTCGGTGCGACAACGGCTGAGGCTGGCCCAGTCATGGCTAACTTGGGCTGGGCAGAGATAGTTGGTTTGGACTGGGAGGGGGTCGCCCCCAATGGCTTGGGAACCGATTGCATCAATTGAAGTTGTTGGGCGATCGCCGGAGGTTGTTCGCCACTTCTGCCCCACTGACGGAGAGCGGCAAGGCTTAACCCACAGAGATTGGGAGTACCAACCCGATAAATACTCTGTAACAGAGTTTGGCTATTGGCAATCAAGACCACCAGTTCACCGGGATGCTCCAAGGCCAACCCATAGCTGCCCTCAGCGACGGCCAGAGATTGTCTGGCTTTTTTGCTCAGGTCTGCCCCACTGGCAGACTGGAGAGATGGATGGGACGCACTAACGGTCGTGAGTTGCCAACCACTAGTTGGATAAAACCGGAGGAACTCCCTAGCGGTCTGTTCTAAGGCAGGTTCCGGAGCACTTTTGGCAAGCGACTGGATTTCCTCCAGCACGACGGACGGCAAAAAACAGTCTCCATACTGAGAGAGTTCCTGCCATTCGCGGGTTTTCCCTGTCATGACCGCACTCAGGTCAAAAATGAGCAGAACTGGAGGTTGGGAGGTCATAGGTTTGTAGTCCAAAAAGCGAATATGGATGGAACGCGGGTAGAAATTGACTGGCGTGTTGTGATGTCATGAGCGAGAAAAGTCGGCATTGGGAACTCTCCGCGAGAACAGTCCCTCCTTTCGTTGCTTGGCAAATCAGCGGCTAAAGACCTCTGCCACCGAAGTGCCCTGCTGCAAGAGGGGATGGGCAAACAGAATTAACTGTTCAATCAGCGCTTGACCTTGCTGACGGCAGACTTCTCCAATGGTTTTGCTGAGGATGGAGGGGCGTTGCCCCTGCACAGCATCGAGACAGGCTATAAACCCAAAGTCAATTGCATCTGCCAGGAAGTCTTAGTATGACAGGGAAGCGGTTCAGGTTCAGCTTGCAGGGCAGGACAATAACGGGCATAGGTGCAGCGATCGCACGCTTCTCCGGGGGTGGGTTCCCAGGCTTGATCGGTGCGAAGGCGACAGGCTAATTCGCTAATCGTGGCTTGCACCTGCTGCTTATGTTCAGGGGTAGCTTCAAAACTAATCTTTTCAGCAGTGCGTAGGTAAAGCAAGCTCAACCGTTTTAAGCTTTGGTGATACTTCTGCTCCAAGGCTAGGTAGTACAGACCAATTTGTAGGTCAATCTCATCCGAGTTGGGTAACTTGACTTCCTTCGTAGATTTGTAGTCAATCAGTTCTAAACCATCATTCAGGATATCTAAGCGATCGTAGCGTCCAGAAATCGTGAATTCTAGATTTTCGACCTGCAAGGAACTTTGAATTCTGCCTTCTACGGCAACGGGTTTGATGAGGGCAGTCTCTGAGGCAATGAAGCGATCGTAATAATTTTCTAAAATTGCTCTGCCTTCCGCTGTCTGATCTGGACTCAGACCTCCTGAATGTTCACTCCAGCACTGGTGGATCCAATCGAGATCCGGCAAAGGAGATTGATAGTGCCAACCCCAATAGATTTTCGCCAGGGACTGATGCAACGCTGTCCCTAGGCTGGCAGAGCCAAAAAATGCAGGACTCTTCATCCCCAACTCATAGCGGAAATAATACGCCTGAGGGCAGCGATGATAGGACTGAAGTTTAGTGGCTGAGAGTTGGTATGCCATAGAATCTCTTGAATTCTAGCCACTTTCTAGGGAGCCTGAAACTGAGCTTTGCTTAACCACCGAAACGGGCGCAAGCTTTGCGCCCCTACAGCGGTACATTTCTGTGAAAAGATCTTCTGGGTTAAATACTAACCCCTTGAAAGGGTTGCACGGGACAGGAATCTTGCATAGCCCGAATTAACTCTGCTGCGACTTCTGGGCGAGAAAATTCTGGGGGTGGTAGCTCCCCCCGACGAAGCATTTCCCGCACCTTAGTACCCGACAGATGAATTCGCTCCTGCGGGGTGCTAGGGCTGGTTTTAGTGGTTGCCATCCCTTGAGTTCGGGTGCAGTCGAAGGCATGTTCAAACTTCATTGGGATAATGCCAAGTTCTGCTGGCTCAAACTCATCAAAAATAAACTGAGCATCGTAGGTGCCGTAGTAATCCCCTACCCCAGCATGATCCCGGCCCACAATAAAGTGAGTGCAACCATAGTTTTTGCGAACCAAGGCATGGAAGATGGCCTCACGGGGGCCTGCATAGCGCATCGCTGCAGGATTAATCGCTAGGATTACCCGATCTTGAGGAAAGTAACGCGCCATCATAATTTCATAGCAACGCATCCGCACATCGGCGGCAATATCATCTTCCTTGGTTGCGCCCACCAGGGGGTGAAGAAAGAGCCCATCGACCGTCTCCAAGGCACATTTTTGAATGTACTCATGGGCGCGGTGAATGGGATTGCGGGTTTGGAAGCCGACAACCGTTTTCCAACCCTTCTCTTGAAATGCAGCACGGGAAGCGATCGGGTCAATTTGGTATGCAGGAAATAGAGGATGCTCATCCCGCTGTAACAACCAAATCGGCCCCGCCAAATTGATCAACCCTTGCTGATAAACCACCTTCACACCCGGATGCTTCTCATCCTCCGTGCGATACACATTGATTGCCTCACGGACTTTGTTATAGGAATATTTCTGGGTCAGTTCCAGAACCCCCACGAATTCCCCTCTAGGGTTGTCTAAACGGACTAACGTGCCTTCTTGAAGCGGTTCGGCAACTTCTTCATCCACAGATAGGGTAATCGGGATCGACCAAGGCAGCCCACTGGCTAGCCGCATATCGGTCACGACCGTGTCGTAGTCTGCCTTCTCCATGAAGCCAATGAGTGGGCTAAATCCACCGATCGCAATCAGTTCAAGATCAGAGGTTGCCCGCTCATCTAATTGAACACGGGGGAGAACATCTGCCTTGCTCAGGAATTCTTGCCGTTGTTCAGAGGTGACGATGCGATTAACTAGAGAACCGCCGTGGGGGGCAATACCGTCTCGATGATGACTCATAGACTGATTTTGACTACTAGATAGGGTTACTGGAAGCTTGCCTTGCTATCCTATCAAGCTCTGGGAGTCTTTTTTGCAGAAAATTTTAGATTTGCTTTATAATTTCGCCACTTAATGAGTCTAACAGGTGGCAGAGCGAATCAATTCGTCCTGCCACCTGACACCCCCTAAGTCCTCCGGACAGGCTACGCCAACGACTGCGCTCAGGACAGACTTCGACTGCGCTCAGGGTAAACGGTTCCATCGGCTCCGTTCGGGTTGAGCCGTGAGCGGAGTCGAACGGTCGAAACCTGACCCCCTTCTCGACTCCGCTCAGGGCAAGCCTGACACCTGGCACCTGCCACCTGGCACCTAACACCCAATTCCTCACCGCTCAATAATGCCGCCACCCAGCAGAATATCGCCGTCATACCAGACGGCTGCTTGCCCTGGTGTAATACTAATTTGTGGATCGTCAAACACAATCTTGACGCGGGCATCTTCCAGGGGGATGACCGTTGCCGGAACCGCAGCAGAACGATAACGAATTTGAGCTTCCGCCCGAATTGGGGTGGTTGGTTCTGAGATCGAAACCCAGTTGACTCGTTGGACTGTACATTCAGGAGATTGGGCGGCTGTGCGATCGCCTACAATTACCCGATTCCGAGCGGCATCCAACCCAATCACGTACAGCGGTTGAGCCGCCGCAATTCCCAAGCCTTTGCGCTGTCCGATTGTGTAGTGGTGAATACCTTCATGGTGCCCTAACACCTTTCCTTCCTCATCCACAATGTCACCCTTTTGCAGGGGAATATATTTATCTAGAAAGGCTTGCATAGTACCGTGGGATTCGACCAGGCAAAGATCCTGACTTTCTGGCTTCTCGGCGTTATGCAGCCCGAACTGGGCCGCCAGTTGTCGAGTTTCCACCTTAGTCGTTTCGCCAAGAGGAAATAGGGTGGCGGCTAGATGCTCCTGGCTCAGGTCATACAAAAAGTAAGACTGATCCTTGGTAGAATCAATGGCCCGTCGCAATTGGTAGCGCTGCGTAGTGGCATCGTAATCAATTCGGGCGTAGTGCCCCGTGGCAATTTTTTCAACTCCTAGGGTTTCGCGGGCATACTGAAGCATCGGGCCAAACTTGACCGCTTTGTTGCACTGAGAACAGGGCAACGGGGTGATCCCCGTCTCATAACCCGCTACCAGATAATCCACAATATTGGCTTGGAATAGCTCCCGTGAATCGACAATGTGATGGGGAACCCCCATTTCCTCACAAAGCTTGGCAGCATCGATCATGCCTTCCGAGCAGCATTGACCCTTGCCCTTCATTAACCAAAGGGTAACACCAATGACTTCATAGCCCTGCTGATGGAGGCGAGCTGCTGCCACAGAGCTATCTACCCCACCGGAAAGACCCACCACAACCTTGTTCATGACTTTGAAAACACCCACAAACCTAAAAGGATGTTAAGAACCTTAGCTTCTCTAGATTAACACTCCTCCACAAGAGGGGTACGGCGATCGCACTCCCTGGTATAGCGTCTTAGAAGGGAGGGAGTTCAGCCCAACACCAAGCCTATTTGCGAAGTTAGGCTAACAATTCTGCATAAATTTATGCAGACTTAGTAAAATGAGAAATACAAATTAATCTTTCCTTGCTGCTTCTTAAAAGATTAGCTAGGATAGGTGGCTTATTTAGCTTCCCTTCTCTAAAACATCCCGATTGAATTGGGACAATTCTACATAAGAATGACTCAATGCAGCTAACCTAGCTTGTTAGTCTTGCCTCTCTGGTGCCAGACTCAACCAAGCAAAGCTCATAATCTCAGTAGAATTGCTCTAGGATCTCTAACACTCAACCTAATCTGTAGAACCAACTGCTCTCATTCTTTACTTTAACGCCTGTGATTGACAAAAAACCAAGTCGCGATCTGCCTCAAATTAATGAACGTATTCGATTTCCAAAAATTCGAGTCATTGATACCGATGGGGGACAACTCGGCATCCTGACTCCCCGCGAAGCTCTGCAAATGGCAGAAACCAAAGATTTAGATCTGGTTCTAGGCAGCGACAAAGCTGATCCCCCCGTTTGCCGGATTATGGATTACGGCAAATTTAAGTTTGAGCAGGAAAAGAAAGCACGGGAAGCCAGAAAGAAGCAGCACACTTCTGATGTGAAAGAAGTTAAGATGCGCTACAAAATTGAAGAACATGACTACCAGGTTCGCATCCGCCAAGCTGAGGGCTTCATTAAGGATGGTGATAAGGTCAAGGCTACC
>JAYKHH010000584.1:0-7468 GCA_035285265.1 Leptolyngbyaceae cyanobacterium
TGGCTGTAGGACTGTGGAGTCATAGTTTAGCCCTGCTTGCTGACTCGGAACACATGATTTCAGATTCCCTAGCGTTGGGATTGGCACTCTTGGCTACTTGGCTAGCCCGATCTGCTAGGACGGATGCAGGCGTTCAGGGCAATCACCGAGTCGAAGTAGGTGCAGCCCTAATCAATGGGGTGGGATTGGTGGCGATCGCCCTTTGGATTGCTAGGGAAGCGGTGATGCGGCTACAAGCCCCTGCCATTGAGATTCTTAGTCTGCCGATGTTGATGACTGCAATTGTGGGGCTTGGTGTGAATAGCGTTAATATCCTGCTCCTGCATCAGGACAGTCACCACGACCTGAACCTGAAGGGAGCCTTTTTGCATATTGTGGCAGATGCAATTAGTTCAATTGGCGTGATTTTGGCAGCGATCTCAGTTTGGCAGTGGCATTGGCTTTGGGCCGATGGTGTCATTAGTTTATTTGTTGCAGGGCTGATCATCCTCGGTGCGATTCCTTTAATCCTCCAAAGTGGTCGGATGCTGCTAACAACAAGCGTGACAGAGGTATCTTAAGGATTGTTTGAACCGAATCTGTATGCCTCTAGTCGAACATCATCAACACCTTAAAATTATTCGGAACTAATCAAGATGAATCCAAAGGTTAGTATCTTTTATCCCTCTGGTAGCTTGGATAGAATTACAGGCGGCAAACTACGGCAAGAGGTCATTGAGGTAGTAGAAGCAGGTACTAAAACTATTTTGATTGACTTTCAGGATGTTGTATTTATGGATAGCTCAGGACTCGGAAATCTTGTGTCACTTTTTAAGGGCGTGCGCTCTAGAAAAGGCGAGTTGTGTTTCTGTTCACTCATTCCTCAAGTCAAAATGGTTTTTTCATTGATCGGCCTAGATCAAGTCTTTGAGATTTACGAAAATCAAGAAGAATTTAAGCAAGCTACACTCACCCCTAACCCGAAAGCAATTAAAGCTACACTTACCTCTAAACTCGAAGTAATTAAGATGAGCCAAAAAGTTAGTATTTTTTATCCCTCTGGCAACTTAGATGGAATGAGGAGCAACCAATTACGACAAGAAGTCATTGAGGTAGTGGAAGCAGGCGCTAAAGCTATTTTGATTGACTGTCAGGATGTTGTATTTATGGATAGCTCAGGACTCGGGAATCTTGTATCACTCCTCAAGACCGTACGCTCTAAAAATAGCGAGTTATGGTTCTGCTCACTCATTCCCCAGGTCAAGATGATTTTTGAACTGACTCGCTTAGATCGAGTCTTTAAGATTTACGCAAACCAAGAAGAATTCGAGCAAACTGCACTAACTCCTGATGCTACTAACTCCTGACACCGTTCAACGCCTCGAAAAAACCTGGGACCTTATTAACTAAAACGCACCTGCAAGAGAGAGGCATCATCACTCAGAACTCCTGTTTGGGTACAGATACCCTGAATGTGGTGCAATATTTGATCTAGGTCAGCAGTATTTGTAGCCTCATGCTTCAGGAGTAAGTGGGTGAAGGCATCGAGTCCCCATAACTTGTTTCCTGGTTGCATAATTTCATAAACTCCATCACTGAATAGATAGAGTGTACTCGACGGTTCGATATTACAGTACTCATTGACAAATTGGTTATCCGGAAACAAACCAATTCCCCAACCTTCTGTGGTTAGTTGCTTCACTTGATCAGCAGTGGTGACTGTGGGCGAGAGCAAAAGCCCTGGAGGATGTCCCGCATTGGCATACACGAGTTGACGCTTGGTTTGGTTATAAACGCCGTACCAGATCGTGAAATATTTATCATTGTGGTTTTCCATGGGAAAGGCTTCATTCAAAGCCTGCAAAACTTGGGATGGGTTGTAGAAACTGGCACCCCCAAGAGATTGCGATCGCAACACATTCAAGACTGAAATTGAAAGCAGTGCCGAACCAATCCCATGGCCAGAAACATCGAGAAGATAGATAGCAAGACAGTCTGAATCTAACCAGTAGAAGTCAAAACTATCTCCCCCTAGCCGACTGGAGGGAATAAATCGTGAATTCACGGTGACAGAGCCTACTAAGGGATCGGGTAAGAGCGATCGCACATAGGCACTAGCCTCTGACAATTCCACTTCCAAGACTTGCTTTTGCAGATTTAAATCCTGGGTTACTTGTTCCAGGGTTCGGTTTTTAGTTTGTAAGTCCTGGGTCACTTGTTCCAGGATTTGATTTTTGGCTTGCAAGTCTTGGTTTAACTGGTGAATCCGCAATCCTGCCCGTACCCTTGCCTTTAACTCATCCGGATCAATGGGCTTAGATAAAAAATCATCTGCTCCCGCATCTAGCCCTTGAATTCGATCTTCTACTTCTGCTTGATTCGTAAGCAGAATAAAAAAGGTAGTAGATAAGGATGGATTTGTTTTTACCTTTATACAAACTTCTAACCCATCCATTTCAGGCATGAGCCAGTCACTAATGATTAAAGCGGGTTTGATCTGGAGGGCTTGCTCAAGCCCGTCTTGACCATTATTGGCAACACTGACAGCATATCCTTGATTCTTCAAGGTTCTCTGGAGGATAGTTCGAGTCAAAGCATCGTCATCAATAATGAGGAGATTAAACATAATTTGCAATCTATGAGGTTAAATCTAGCTATCCATCTCAACTTATTACTGCGGAGCTAGTAGTATCTTGCTTATCCTTTAGAAAAATATCTAGTTTCCCAATTAATCGCTCTAATTGTGAAACCATTTCTGTCATTTCCGCTACCTCTTGATCCAGAGCTTGTTTCTCTAGGGTTTTCGCCAAGGTCTGAATTTGTTTCATCCCTGCATTACCACTAGAACCACTGATTTGATGGGCAATTTTCCTGGTTTTGGGATAATCCTGTGCGGCGATCGCCGCTTTTAAGGGATCAAATAATGGTTGAGCTTCTGCCAGAAAAAGCTGCAAGATTTCCCACATAAACTGCTCATCCCCTTCTGAGAGTCGTTGTAGGTACTGCCAATCAATGACCAAATCGGTTGGCTGAGCTAGGGAAACAGGAGTAGATTGAGCCGGACTCTCAGCCGTTACGGGTTGCTGGTGCTGAGTTAAACCTTCAGAAACTGACTCCTGATTCGCAAGATGAATCTGCCCCCAATAGGTGAGCTTAGCAGCCAAAAGCTCTTTTTCAACCGGTTTACTGATGTAATCATCCATACCAACCTCCAGACACTTGGCTTGGTCATTTTGCATAGCATTAGCTGTGAGTGCAATCACAATGGTATGCCGTTGTCCATTTTCACTCCGCCGTAATTCACGGGTTGCATCATAGCCATCTAAAACGGGCATTTGGCAATCCATCAGCACAATATCAAAGTTAATCTGTGCCAACATATCCAATGCTTCTTGACCATTAGCCACCGCATCAGCACTACAGCCTAATTTTTCTAGTTGTTTGAGGATTACTTTTTGATTGACCACCGTATCTTCTACCACTAGGATTTTTAGCTTTGCTAGGATTGGCATTGGCTCGGTTAGTCTGGTGGCAGGAACTTGGGTCTGGGATGGTTTGGCGCTTAACGTATCCCTGGCACTCATTATACTGAGAAGACAATCCAGCAAACGGGACTGCTTAACAGGCTTGACTAAATAGGCAGCAAAGCCAAGTTGCTGAAAATATTGGGTCGTACCCCGTTGGTTTAAGGAAGTCAGCATAATCAACTGGGTAGCGGCCAAGGCAGGATCGGCTTTAATTTGGCGACCTAGGGTTTCACCATCCACCTCCGGCATCTGCATATCAAGAATGGCAATGTCATAGGGAAGACCCTGGGCAGCTTGCTCACGCATTAGATTTAGGGCTGACATCGCGCCATCTGCCTCATCCACTTGTACCCCCCAACTAGCTGTTTGATAGCGCACAATCCGACGATTAACCTCGGTGTCATCTACCACCAGCAATTTAAGCCTCCGAGAGTTTAGGCGGTTGTGATCGGCAAGTGGAGTCGAAGTCAGTTCAGCAGGCTGCTGCTCCAAGGTGAGAATAAACCAGAATTGAGTCCCCTGGCCTTCTGAACTCTGCACGCCGATACACCCACCCATCAGTTCTACTAGCTGCTTAGAAATTGCCAACCCTAAGCCAGTTCCTCCATAGTTACGGGTGGTGGAGGCATCCATTTGGGTAAAGGGTTGAAACAGTTTGGTCTGAGCACTGGCCGGAATGCCAATCCCTGTATCCGTAACCGATAGCTTGAGCGTCGCCGTGGTCGGGGTTTCCGACTCTAGCTCCGCACGAATGACAACTTCGCCAGCCTTAGTGAACTTAATGGCATTGCTGACTAAATTGAGCAGAATTTGCCGCAGACGACTCACATCTCCTTTTAGCCGAGTGGGAACCTGAGGTTCTATTAAAGTGGCAATTTCCAAGCCTTTGCGATGGGCATTGGTAGCTAATAAGTCGGTGACCTCTTCCAAGCAATCATTTAAGTTGAAATCCAGCATCTCTGGCTCCACTTCACCGGCTTCTAACTTTGAGAAGTCGAGAATGTCATTAATCAGAGTCAGGAGGCTATCTCCCCCGGATCGAATCGTTTCTACAAAATCCCGTTGTTCTGGGTTTAGATCAGAATCTGCCAGCAATCCGGTCATCCCTAACACTGCATTCATGGGCGTGCGAATTTCATGGCTCATGGTTGCTAAGAAGGTGCTTTTGAGGTGAGCAGCACTCTCGGCTTCTTTGCGAGCAATTTCTAAGGCTTGGTTCTGTTGCTGAAGTTCTTCCTCAAATTTTTTACGAGCAGTGATGTCAATACCAGTGCTAATCACATACTCCACGGCATTAGATGTATCTAATAGGGCGGCGTTAGACCAAGCAATCCAGCGGCGATCGCCCGTGCGAGTGATCCACTGGCCCTCATACTGGTTAGGAAATGTTTCTCTCTTAAGGTGGCTAAACTGTGCTTTGATAGCCGCTTGTGCATCTGCACTCAGAAATAAATCCCAAAGGTATCGATGTCTTACTTCTTCAAAGGTGTAGCCTGTCGTTTGCTCACAGGCTCGGTTAAATCGCAGAATTCGTCCTTGGGGATCTAAAACGAGTACCAAGGCATTGGCAGTATTGAGCACTGCGGCAATAAAATTGCTTTCTTGGGTGAGTTGCTCTTCTACCCGCTTCCGGCCACTGATTTCCCGGTAAATCAGGGTATACCCCATCCCTAGGAGACAAATCACCAGCACAATTCCCCCGGAAAACAGAAGAGTTGCCTTTTGGGTATTTCTACTAGCTAGGGCTAGGTGCTGGGTCAGGAGTGCATCCTCCCGATCGTTCATGGCTTGGGCGACCTGACGGATTTCATCCATGAGGCGTTGGCTTTCGGCCCTTGGCCCTCGCTCAGCAGAGATCTGGAAGTCTTGGCGCTGGCGCAGACTTACATTTTGTTGCATTAACGCCAGTCTTTTAAACAACAAGGGTTCAAGCTGATTGAGCGATCGCTGATGTTGAGGATCATTTAGAGTCCGTTGTCGCAGTTCCCTTAACAAGGGGCCTACTTGGGTAATTATTTTTTGATGGCCTTCTAGATAGGTGGGATCTTCTGTAATGAAATAGTTTTGCTGGTCTCGATTCGCATCGTGAAGGTGAACTAATAATTGGTCTAAGCGATTTAAGGTGGCATAGGAATAGGTGACTTTTCGATCCTGTTCTTTCCAGTTCATGACATCTCGAAAGACCGCTAGACTGATCCCCACTAACAGAAGTGACGTTAACCCCAAGCCCACTGCCAGTTTTTTTAAGAAATGCCGCCCCTGTTTTTGACTGGTGTGCCGATGAAGTGCATTCCGTTGCAGATCTGCCAAATTACGACGCAACTCAATCTGCTGAATGACTTGCCGACCCAAGACACGTAAGGCTTCCACCTGCTCAGGCTTAAGATGGTGCGGTACCTGATCAATGACACACAGGGTGCCCAATGCATGTCCGTCTGGGGTCGTCAAGGGTACACCTGCATAAAATCGAACGTTGGGGGCACCGGTCACCAAGGGGTTCTGAGAAAATCGCTCATCGACGTGGGCATCAGGAATTATAAAAACATCCGGTTGCAAGATGGCATGGGCGCAAAAAGCCACGTTGCGGGGGGTTTCCAGAGCTTCTAACCCCACCCTAGACTTGAACCACTGACGATTTGCATCCACGAGGCTAACCAGGGCAATCGGAGTTTGGCAAATATAGGCGGCTAAACGGGTTAGATCATCAAATACTTCTTCAGGATCCGTATCTAGAATGTTGTATTGACGAAGACTTTCTAATCTCTGGGTTTCATTTTTAGGTAACGGTGCTTCCATAGAATCTTTGGCACAAGGGACTTGGGAGTGTAACTATCGCTCAGAGTTACTCAGCGTTAGGGAGTTCCTGAAGCTGTTTCTTCGTCTTTGGAAAAGCTATGGGTTCAGCAGTCCCTCATCCTTTAGGTTGCACTCATCTCAATAGCGTACCTAAGATTGCTACGCCTGCCCTATGTATTACTTGGGATAGTTGCATTTGGATCATGAAGTCAGGACAAGGCTGCCCCTCTGACTTGGCACAGTCGCCAATCTGGGAGTACCGTCGCCCCTAGCTTCTGATAAACAGCGATCGCCTGCTCGTCCTCTGCTGCCACCTCCCATTCCACTCGCCCACAGTTGCGAGCTACTGCTAACCTTGCTACCTCCGTTAATAAGGCTGCCTCAAGGACTCGTTCCCGATCGGCTACCCCCCCAAATAAAGCTTCAATCCGTAGCCCTGGTTGGGTAAGAAACGTTGAATAGTTATGGAAAAATGTGGCAAAACCCATGACTTCGCCATTTTGCTCGACTAGTACCGCTTTTATCGCAGGAGGAACTTGGCAGACATGTTGGCTCAGCAATTCTAAGGTTCCGGTGAGGGTCTGGGATAAGCCATCCTTCTCAGCTTTGGCTTGAATACAAGACCAAAGTCCGGGGAGGTCTGCCATCCCTGCCAACCGGAAATTCGAGGTCGGATTTGCCGCTGCTACCTGAGTTAACTGCTGACCTGTGAGGCGACAAATACGGTTTTCTTCCCGGAGGGATGCTCCCATGCGGCGGTAGAAGTTGATCGCGGGGGCATTCCAATCTAGGACACTCCACTCTAGGCGATCGCACCCCCTATCAACCGCTAGTTGATATAAGCCCGTTAGCAGGGCTTTCCCGATCCCTTGACCTCGGTACTCCGGCAACACAAATAAGTCCTCTAGATAAAGCCCTGGCTGGGCTAAGCAAGAGATATAAGTGGGAAACCAGAGCGCAAATCCTACGGCCTTGCCATCCACTTCCGCTACCATGGCCTCAACATAGGGGCGATCGCCAAAGAGGTGCTCTGCTAGGGCAGATGCTTGACCCACGACCTCATGGCTCAGCTTTTCGTAATCTGCCAAGGCTTGAATCAGACTAAACAGAATCGGGACATCAGCGGCAGTTGTTGGACGTAGAACGCACTCAACGGGTGGGATTAA
>JAYKHH010000585.1:0-5133 GCA_035285265.1 Leptolyngbyaceae cyanobacterium
CTCGCCATCGTCTCCCTTCCGAAACTGCTGTGCGTACCACCCTGAGTCGTCGCCTCCTCGCTCAAGCAACCCGCCTCGAACAAGAGTGGCAGATTCCGGTGCATACCCAAATTCGGGTCGCCCATGATGTCGCCCAAGCCATTCTAGAAGCTATCAAAGAACGTCATATTGACTTAACCGTCATGGGTTGGAAAGGGAGTACCGTAACGCCGGGGCGAGTCTTTGGGGGAGCGGTTGATACCGTAATTCGCCAGGCAGATTGTGAAGTAGTCGTCGTGCGATTAGCCACTCATGAGGAGTCAGGAAACATCCCCTCCTATGGGGGTTTTGACCGTTGGCTACTCCCGATTGCAGGAGGGCCAAATGCTCAACAAGCGATCCAACTTTTACCGGCCTTAACATCCCTCAGTTCTGATCCGCAGATTAAACTATGCCAAGTGTTTCCCACCGATGCACCCAACCCAGATACAACGGCTTTAATCGAAGCAACTCAGTCTCTGCAACAGCGGATGAAATCTCCTGTTTCCACCCAGATCCTGATCGCAAACTCAGTTTCAGAGGCGATTGTCAACTTAGCCCAGACGGATCACTGCGATGTGATCATGCTCGGAGCCAGCCGTGAGGGACTTTTGCAACAGGCTATTAAAGGCAATATCCCAGAAGCGATCGCCCGCAATAGTCCGTGTCATGTGATTCTAGTCCGCAGTGGCCTCTCGTAATTAGGGGAGCCCCCTCTCATCCTAAAATGTCATAGCTGAAATGTCATAGTATGAAATAAGAATTTTTCATCAGAAAGATACTCGCCTCTCAATTCCGATCCGGAAGCCCAAAAGCGACCTATGTAGAGAGTGATGTATGAGTTTCTACTTCTGGACAACCTATGTTGTTTCCCCTGAGAGGGTCTGTGGTTCTAAAGTTTTTTCACCAACTTCCCCTTCCCAAACTTCCTAAAGTGGACTTAGGTGGATTACCCGTTGTTGCGATCGCGGGCTTGACGGTCACAGGCTTACTCCTAGGAGCACGGCAACTTTCTTGGCTGCAGCCTCTAGAATTAATGGCCTTTGACCAATTAGTTCGCCTCCAACCCGATGCAGGCCCTGACCCCCGACTCTTAGTGGTGGCGATTACAGAAGCTGATATTACGCGATACAAATTACCCCTATCCGATCAATTAGTTGCACAAACCCTACAAGAACTGCAGAAACATCAGCCTAGGGTGATTGGCTTAGATATCTATCGAGATTTACCTCAGGCACCGGGGGAAGCAGCCTTAGCCCAACAGTTCCAAGCCCCCAATGTGATCGTGATTACTAAAATTGGTACAGCGGATAATCCATTGGGAATCCCATCTCCGCCCAATGTGCCAGAAGATCGGGTGGGCTTTAATGATGTGGTTTCAGACCCAGATGGGGTGATTCGCCGCAGTTTATTATTTGGTGGAGAAGGCGCTAGTTCCTTTGCGTTCCAATTGGCGTTGACGTACCTATCCAAACAAAATGTCCTACCCGTATCCGACCCCAATGACCCCAACCGCATTGTCTGGGGCAAGGAAAATTTGGTGCCCCTAGAGGCAAAATCGGGAGGCTATCAAGATAATGATGCCGGAGGCTATCAGCTTTTACTGAACTACCGGAGTCGAAATATCGCTCGACAAGTCACCCTATCCCAAGTTTTGAATGGTCAATTAGATACCGATTGGGTTAAAGACAAAATTGTTCTAATTGGTAACGAAGCTCCCAGCATTAAAGACTTTTTCTTTACACCCTACAGTGCAGGTGAGCGGGAAAATCCCAAAATGGCTGGCGTGAAAGTCCATGCCCAAATGGTTAGCCATCTCTTAGATGCCGCCCTAGGTGAGCGTTCCTTATTTTGGTTTTGGTCTGAAGGGGTCGAAGTGCTATGGATTGCTTCTTGGGCCTTCATTGGAGGAGGTTTGGGCTGGTGCGTAGGACGTCTTGTACTTTTAGGGGGCAGTAGTATTTTGATGGTCGGTACCCTGGGGGGGATTTGCTTTGCTATTTTTACCCACCAAGGGTGGGTACCCCTAGCGACTCCCCTTCTCGCTGCCACCCTCACCAGTGGAGCTGTAGTTGCCTACCGTGCCCAGCAAGCCCAACGGCAGCAAAACATGGTCATGACCCTGTTAGGGCAAAATACCTCTCCGGAAGTTGCCGCAGCGCTGTGGAATTCGCGAGATGACCTGATTAAGTCTGGCAAGCTTCCCGGCAAAGAGTTAACAGCGACTGTAATGTTTACAGATCTCAAGAACTTTAGCACCATCTCAGAGCAAATGACTCCTGAAGAATTGCTGATTTGGTTAAATGAGTACCTATCTGCAATGACTCAGGAGGTTCAGTCCCACCAAGGAATTGTTAACAAATTTACTGGAGATGGGATTATGGCGGTTTTTGGGGTTCCTATCCCTCGAACTGAACCCGCAGAAATTGCCGCTGATGCTCGTCATGCCGTTGCCTGTGCCTTAGCTATGGGCGATCGCCTGCAAGAAATGAATAAGGAGTGGCAGAAAAAAGGAATGCCAGTTGTGCAAATGCGGGCCGGAATTTTTACAGGCCCCGTGGTAGTTGGAAGTTTGGGTGGTAAAGAACGGATGGAGTATGGCGTCATTGGAGATAGCGTCAACACAGCGTCTCGCCTAGAAAGTTGTGAAAAAGAACGCCAAGGCAGTGGCTGTCGGGTTCTCATTGCTCAGGAAACCTTAGCTCACATCCAGGGGGAATTTGAAATCGAGCAGTGGGGTTGGTTGGCTCTCAAAGGAAAGCAACAAATGGTAGATGTGTACCGAGTCCTTGCTCCTCTATCCCAACCTGCTTTAGAGGGTCAAAATAATAACGGGGCTCAGGAACTTCTTGACCCAAAATCCGACATCAAAATCAAGGCGACTCAAGCCGAAATTGGATAATTTATTTTTGTAGTTTAGTGATAGTTCCGATAAACACCCCGCATTCCCTGGCTCTTCTGACACTTTAAGTGTTGATAGCAGGAAAAGTGCAGAAAAATTACTGGTTGTTGACGGAACTAGTTTCTGGAATTTTCTATAAGAATCAATGTTTACCATTGAACCACTCCTATCAAAGTCGTCTACAGGTCAGGACTAGCAACTTATGCTCCGGAAAATATCGCCTACTAAGCTCATCACTGCTTCCCTAGCCCTGTCTTTAGGGTTATTTATATGTGGATTGCCCACCCTATCATTAGCCAAATTTACGCCCCCAGCAGGTCGAGGTTTACCTGGACGGCGAGAGGGTGCTGGAACTCGTGGCCCCTGCATCAAAAGCAGTTCTCCTGGTAAAACTGTCATTGCCTTAGTACCAGAAACCAATTTGGTGTCAACCTATTCAGAACATCCCACCTTCTTCTGGTACCTGCCTGCAAATAATGCTAACAAGGTAGAATTTGTTCTGGCTGACAAGGACGATACGGAACTCTATAAAGCAACCCTTTCCATTACAGGCGAGCCTGGCGTTATTAGCATTAGCCTACCGCGCTCTGCAACGTTATCTCCTCTGAGCGTGAATGAGTTATATAAGTGGAAATTTGCGTTGATTTGCTCCGAAGGCGATCCGAGCGCCAATGTTCGGACGAATGGTTGGGTACAAAGAGAGAAGCTCAGTGACGATTTGCGTAAGAAACTAGAACAGGCTACCCCCCTTGATCGTTTGGCCATCTATACATCTGAGGGGATTTGGCAAGAATCTATCCGGACATTAGCTGACTTACGTCGCGCTAATCCTAAGGATACCAATATAGAAGCTGCTTGGATGAAATTGCTCCAAGAGGTCGGTCTGCACAATCTTGCTAAAGAGCCTATCCTCAAGATCTCCTCTGAACTCCCTAGTAACTGAGTAGATTAGATCAGGACTTACGCAGTTGGGGATTTTTGAAGGGCGGTAGCCCTTCAAAAATCCCCAAATCCCCTCTTAATTCATGGAAACTGCGTAGGTCCTATAGATATCTAGAGTCTGCAGAAAAAATGCCGTCTTCCTGTCCTTGAACAGCGCTAGCACACGCGGATTTCAGCCAAAACTGGGTTGGATATTATCAACCCCATAAAACAGGAGTGGCAGCTAATTAGCTACCACTCCTGTTTTATGGGAGCATCAAACTCACAAAGTTTAGCTGAGGGCTCCAAAGTTTCCCAGGGTCAACCCCTCTGACACCCTAAGTCGTCCGGACAGGCTATGCCAACGACGCAGTTTACCCTGAGCAGTTCGACTCCGCTCACTGTAAACTGCGTCGAAGGGCTCAGGGCAAGCCTGACCCCTTCCTAAACTTAACCCTGCATATTATTCTTTGCCCTAGCCTTAGCCTTGGCAGCACTACGTTTTAAGGCTTCTAGACGAGCTTCATATTTGCTTCTCACCCGTTTTTTAGGGCTCTGGTCAATTAAAGCTTTGAGGGCACTGCCTAGACTCTTATAAGCATTGGGGAGGGTGTAACCAAAACGGGTCGCCAAGGCGATCGCCTTCTCATCAGCATCTACTGCTTCCTTCAGATTGCGTTCACTGTTATTCTTCTGATACAAACGATAGCCTGCAAAGCCAGAGAGACCCACGGCCAGTAGCAGTAGCAGTCCATCCTGTACCCATAATTCGCCAACAGCGCCCCCCAGACCAATTGCTAGGGCAGCCATTTCCCAACCATCTTTAGGAATGGTGTCATTCTGAATTCTGGCTACTTCATGCCAAAACAATAAATTACGCTGATCGGTAGCCAATTGATCCCATCGAACTAGGTCAACCTGGATTTCAACTTGATCTTTGCCAATCTCCTCACAGGTTAACAGAGGAGGATTGACGGCTGTGGTCGCTTCTACATTCACCCAACTCTGCAATTCCGGAGGTAGCAAAGCTCTCAATCGCCGGAGTTCACTCATCTCAGCTTTGGCAGAAGAAGTGGCAAAGGATGTCATGGATTCAGTCTCAAAAAATTGCTAGTAAAAAAATGTAGATCCTCTCTCGAAGTATAGCGATACTCGCTAATTTACAACAGCAGTTAAATCAGAATTTTATCCCTTGTGCTCGTCTGATTAGAGGATCAGGTGGTTAACCTGAGCGGTTTTACCAAGTCTTAGCTTTCTGAGAGGCTTCTGAACCACTCTTGAGATACAGATAG
>JAYKHH010000586.1:0-3124 GCA_035285265.1 Leptolyngbyaceae cyanobacterium
GGGCGGATGCAGGGTGTTGGAGACTTTATAAACGGCTTCTAGGCAGATTTCCTCAAATCTTACCATTGTCAAGTTGTAGGGAATTTGAAGGTATTACAAAGAGGCCCCGTCTGACGTGAATTCGATAACCCTTTTGTCGAACTGACATTGAAATAATGCTGAAATCCTGGGATTTCCGGCAAGCTGCTAGCGTAAATCAAGGGTTAGTTCGGTAACGGAAGGCTCACCCTTGCCGTTGTTCCTACATCGAGTTGACTGGTGATCGAGATCGTCCCCCCATGCCGATCTACACATTTCTTGACAATAGCTAGACCCAATCCAGTACCAGGGATTTTTCCTACATTTTGGCCTCGATGAAAGGCATCAAATAGCTGGGATTGATCCGCTGGGGGAATGCCAATGCCCTGATCTTGGATTTGGAAAATCACCTGCCCCGCTTGCAGGATTAATTCAACCTGAATATGTCCCCCTTGGGGGGAATACTTAATCGCATTGGCCAGCAAATTCTTAAGGATTTGTGCCAGAAGCGTATAGTCTACGCAGGCATTCCGCAGCCTATGCTGGTCAGTTTCACTCAGGATTTGAGGAAGGGATAGGGTCACCCGTTGTTGAGACGCGGTTAGGGGCATCTCCTCCATTAAACCGTGACAGAACTCAATTAAATCCAGGGGTTGTGGGTTGAATTTGAGCTGATCGGCTTCGGCTTGATTCAGCACCAGCACATCCTCTAGCAACTGGGTCATGTGCCGAATTGTTGCTTGAATCTGGTGCAGATAGTTTTTTCTTTGTGGCTCATCTAAGCGATGATGATAATCCTGGAGAATGCCTACGGAGGACGTGATGATTGCAAGGGGGGTCCGGAACTGGTGAGAAGCCATGGTAATAAAGTGGGATTTTAGTTGGTTCAGTTCCTTTTCCGTTTCCAACGCTTTGCGGATATCCGCCTCTGCCTGCTTACGATGGGTGATATCGTTGCAGATCCCTAGAAACCCCGTAATCTGTCCTTTCTCATCTCGCAGCGCCGTCACTGATGCAAAGACGGGGAACCGAGCCCCATCTTTGCAGACATAGATCCATTCCTGCTCGTCGGGTATGCCTAGGCGGGCCTTTGCTACTAAGGTTTCAAATCCTGGTCGCAAGGGTTGTCCTAATTCCACCGAGAGTTCCTGCGCCCGTTGCTGGAGTTCTTCTGGCTCATGAAAAATGGCGGGTGTGACCTTGCCGATCACGTCCTCTGGGGTATATCCCAGGAGTTGCTGGGCAGCCACATTAAAGGTTTGGATGAGTCCCTCTGGGGTGGTAGAGATAATCAGGTAATTTGCCCCGTCGAGGATGGCTTGTTGTAGCCGTGTGACTGTCGCCAGGTGGGCTTGACTTTGCTGGAACTGGCGTTGCAACTGCATCCGCTCCAACACGTTATGCACGGTGCGGTGAAAGAGGGCGGAATTGAGCTTTCCTTTAACTAGATAATCCTGTGCCCCGGCCTTCATGGCCTGCACTGCAATCTGTTCATCCCCTTGCCCCGTCAGCATGATCACAGGCAGGAGGCTGTGGCCCTGTTGCAACGCCAGTTGTTCCAGAAACTCCAATCCATCCAAATCCGGTAGTTGAAAGTCCAACAAAATCATATCGGGCATCGACTGTTGGCAGAGCGCTAGGGCCACTTCTCCATAGTCAGCTTCTAGAATCTGATAGGTGTATTGAGCATCCTGCATCAGCAGACGGCGATAGAGTGTCTGGTCTTCTAGAGAATCCTCAACAATTAAAATGGTGACGGTGGGAGCATGAGCCATAGCTAGGACTGCACCGTAGGGGGAAGTACCGTAGCCTCAAACCAGTAGTGAAAGAAGTCTTGAATGGTATTGATTAATGCCTGAGAGCCGATGGGTTTGAGCAGGTAGCTGTTGGCTCCATAGCGGTAACAGATCTCAATATCTTTAGGATTGGATGAGGTGGTGAACACGACAATGGGAATTGACTTGAGAGTGTCGTCCTGCTTGACCTGTTGAATAATTTCCCGTCCATCGGTTCCAGGCAGGTTCAGATCCAGGAGAATGACCGTGGGACGAGGAGCCGTGGAGGGTTCGGAGTAACTCCCAGTTTGGTATAGGTAGTCTAAGGCTTCTTCTCCATGCTCAACTCGATATACTGGATTTTTCAATCCTGAGGTTTGCATCACTCGCGTAAAGGCAGCAAAATCTTCATCACTGTCTTCAACAACAAGAATGATCTGATTTGGATCCGGTAAATCGAGATGAGCCATTGACCAGTACACCTATGACATAAGTCTTGTTTGAGCGGGCAGCGTAAAGTAAAAAGTACTACCTTCTCCGTAAGTAGACTCACACCAGATTCTACCATCATGGCGCTCCACAATTTTCTTTACAATGGTCAACCCTGCCCCCGTTCCACCCCCATACTTGTTGGGGGCATTGAGACGTTTGAAAATGCGAAATACTGTATCTAGATGTTTGGCTCGAATCCCAATGCCATTATCCCGCACGTAGAAAGTCCACATGGTCGAGTCGGGCAGATCCTCCCCGGTTTCTGAGAGGTGGCTGGTGTGTCCTAAACAGCCGATTTCTACCCATTTTTCTATCCTTTCATTATATTTAAAGGCGTTGCTGAGCAAATTGGTCAGGACTTCCTCTATCAAAACGCGATCGCCCTGCACAATGGGTAGGGGTTGAGGAATCCGAATCTCTAGGCTGTGGTCTTCCCCTCCCCGAGTCATTTTAACGACTTCAGCTACCTCCCGAGTTAATTGATTCAAGTTAATCGGTTGCTTGATCAACTCCTGCCGTCCTAGGCGAGAGAAGTGTAGGAGGGACTCAATCAAATCCTCCATGCGTTTGGTTAGACGCACTAAGGTTTCTAATTTGGATGTTCCCTCCTCTTGGAGGATTTCACCATAGTCTTCTAATAGAAACGTGGAGTAGTTATGGATGCCTCGCAAGGGTTCTTTTAAATCATGGGATGCAATATAGGCAAAGGCATCTAGCTCGTTATTGCTTCGTTCTAGCTCTAGGTTAATGGCTGCCAATTCATCCAGCTTGCGAAGTACAATGCCGACGATCGCACTCCGCAATTCTAGGGCACCCTCAATTTCGCAGGGTTGCCAAGG
>JAYKHH010000587.1:0-8332 GCA_035285265.1 Leptolyngbyaceae cyanobacterium
CCCCTTGATTCAGAGTTGGGCAAGCATCTTCCCCAGCTTATTGAAGCCACTGAACGCTATGCCTGCTGCTCTACGGAGCCATATTCGCTATCCGGTTGATTTTTTCCGCACCCAGGCAGAACAGCTCTTGATCTATCACATGACTGATCCCCAAGTTTTCTATAACCGGGAAGATCAATGGCAAGTTCCCAATGAAATTTACGGGAGTGAAGCGCAAAAAGTCGAGCCTTACTACCTGATTATGAAATTACCAGACGCTTCAACAGAAGAATTTATCCTGCTATTGCCCTTTACACCCAGACAGCGCCCTAATTTGATTGCCTGGTTGGCAGCCCGCTCAGATGTTAATAACTATGGTAGGCGGCTCCTTTACCAGTTCCCCAAGCAGCAACTTGTTTATGGCACCGAGCAAATTGAGGCTCGAATTAACCAAGATCCAATTATTTCCCAACAAATCTCTTTATGGAATCGGCGCGGATCCAGAGCTATTCAAGGTAATTTGCTAGTTATTCCCATTGATCAATCACTACTCTATGTAGAACCTCTCTATTTGGAGGCTGAACAAAACAGCCTACCCACTTTGGTCAGGGTAATTGTAGTCTACCAAGACCGTATTGCCATGGCAGCAACCCTAGAGCAAGCTCTCCAAGCTGTATTTCAAGAAAAAACAACACCTGCCCCTGCTATTGTCCGCCCTGTAGAGGAGGGTAGCTAAGTTCAAGCATTTAAAATTTTTCTGGGGGGCCGAGAGCAAGGCATCGGACTTCTATATGTGACTACCTTAGATCGAGGGCTCATGGTACCATAAAAGACTGTGACTTTTTCTGATGATTAATTCCAAGCTTGGAGTGATTGATTATGACCAAACGTACCTTACATGGCACCAGCCGCAAGAGAAAAAGGGTTTCTGGCTTTCGTGCTCGCATGCAAACTAAAAATGGTCAAAAAGTGATCAAAGCGCGGAGAAGTAAAGGACGGTTGCGTCTAGCAGTAGCCTAAGGTGATTGATTCTGAAGGTATACCTGACGGCATCGATACAATCCAACTGTGAAGCATAACCGTGGCTTTGCCCAAAGCAAATCGACTGAGGCAACGACGAGACTTTAGTACCGTCTATCAAAAGGGATTGCGCCGCAGTACCCGTCATCTGACCCTGCGAGCTTTACGTTTACTGAGGAAGGGTACTCCAGACGATTTATCTCATTTGCGCCCCACTCAAATTGGCATTTCGATTAGTACCAAAGTCAGTAAACGGGCAGTTATTCGCAATCGGATTAAGCGGTGGATTAAAGCGGTGTTGCGACAATTCCTACCCCGATTATCTTCTGGTTGGCAAATTGTGATTGTCGTCAAGCCTGGGGCGCAAGAGTGCCATTATGGCGAATTTCTGCAAGAATTAGAGCAGTTGTTGGCAGATATTGAGGTGCTGAATGGGCGTTAGTGAAGACGTGTATTTTGAAGGTGGCCCCCATGTGGGTGAATTAATCTTCAATTTGTTGCTGGGGTTTACCGTCATTTGTCTTCCCTTGACCGTTGGAGCGATTGTTCGAGCTTTGTGGCTGCGCTACCGCATTACCAGTCGGCGGATTTCCGTGACGGGTGGTTGGATGGGGCGCGATCGCTCTGACATCATTTATTCAGAAATCGCTAAAGTGGTGACGGTACCACGAGGTTTAGGAGCCTGGGGAGATATGGTGATTACTCTGAAAGATGGGAGTCGCCTAGAATTGAGAGCTGTTCCCAAGTTTCGCGATGTTTACACCTACATCAACGAGAAATTATCTGATAAAGCTAAGGTTGCCAGTGGTTCTATAGGGGCAGCCTAGAATGGTTGGATCTTGAGCAGCCTTCTGTCATGCATTACCCCAATTTCAGGTTAATTCAGCTCAGAATAGAGTAGGTTTGGCAAACGATAGGTTTGGCAAACGTAAGTTTAGCAAACGTAAATTCAGAAAACTCAGAACACTTAGGTTGATTTAGAACCAATGGACTTTGGTATAGGGTTTCTCTCTAATAATGTCATGCTGCCGATCCTAGATTTCTTCTATGGGATCGTGCCTAGCTATGGTTTGGCTATTGTAGCGCTGACGTTAGTAATTCGCTTTGCGCTCTATCCCCTGAGTGCGGGTTCAATTCGGAGTATGCGCCGAATGAAAGTCACTCAACCCGTGATGCAAAAACGGGTTAAGGAAATTCAAGAACGCTACAAAGATAATCCTGCCAAGATGCAGGAGGAAATGAGTGGGGTCTATAAGGAATTTGGGAATCCCTTGGCAGGGTGCTTCCCAGTATTGCTGCAAATGCCTATCCTCTTTGCCCTATTCGCTACCTTAAGAGGTTCACCTTTCTCAGATATCAATTACAGCGTTAATTTGCAAATTTTGCCTAAAGAGCAGATTGAGCAGATTCAGCCTCAAGCTTTTACAACTGCCCCTCAGAACATCTACTTTACCGACAACCTCCATGCCCCAGTGGCTGCCATTATTCCAGGTGGCAATAAATTGGCGGTTGGCGAAAAGACCAAGGTTGAGTTTCAGACAGTAGAAGGTAAGCCTCTGAGCAACCTACTCGCGGAATATCCTGATACTGAAGTGACTCCTAAATGGAAGGTTGTTAAGGGGGAAGAGCTAGTTCATCTGGATGAAAATGGGAATTTAGAAGCTTTAAACCCCGGAGAAGTAACCCTTCAAGGGACTGTTCCAGGTTTAGCTGCTAATAAGGGTTTTCTATTTATCAGTGCCCTAGGCCATGTGGGCGCGATTGATCCCGATGGCACTATCCACTGGGATACGATCGCAATGGTACTCACTTTTGGCATTAGTTTGTACATTAACCAACTGTTATCAGGTCAGCAAGGTTCTAATTCTGGTAACGCCCAACAAGACACTGTTAACAAACTAACTCCCGTTCTCTTTTCTGGCATGTTTCTGTTTTTCCCATTGCCAGCGGGGGTCTTGATGTACATGGTGATTGCTAATATTTTTCAGACCTTCCAAACCTTTATTCTGTCGAGGGAACCCCTTCCTGAAAATATTCAGAAGTTGGTGGATGCTGAAGTAATCACCGTTGAAGCGACCAAATCGAGAGACTCCCTGCCTTTTGAACCAGGGAATTCTAAAAAGAAGACTTCCAGTTGATGATCATGAATCAGGTTGCTGCTGCAGACAAAATGGATGAAAGCCAGCGAGGTCAGTTATGGCTGGAAAAGCTTCTTCATTTGATGGGAGTTTCTTCCAGCGTTAAGGCTGAATCACAAGCTGCTTCTGAGCCAGATCTGACTCCTGCCCAGGCCGAAGCAGGGGAGAGTCAATCCGTTGCTAGTTGCTGGCTAACGATTGACGAGACCCTGTTGCAGCCAGAGCAAATCCAACTTCTGACAGGTTCTGAAGGTGCTGTACTAGATGCGATGCAGTACTTAGCCAATACCATTCTCAACCTGGGGCAGGAGCGTAGTCATCAAAAAGCTTATACCCTGGAACTCGATGGTTATCGGGCACGACGCCTCGCGGAGTTAATGGCAATGGCCGAACAGGCAGCGGAGCAGGTGCGGCAAACAGGACAAGAAGTAGAACTAAAATCCCTCTCGTCTGCGGAACGTCGTCAGGTACACACACTGCTTCAAGCTGATACGGAACTAGAAACCTATAGCCGAGGACGCGAACCCGATCGCCGCCTCGTGATCCGCCGGGTGCAATCCTAAACATTAGGACCTATGGATACGATTTATATTCCCAAACTTATTCATGCCCCTGAGCAAACTGAGCGGTTGGAATTTGAAGAGTCTTTGCAAGATTTGGAAACTCTGACGCCTGTAAAAGGTCAAATCCAGATTAAGCACCAAGGGAATTATCTAGAGGTTAAAGCTCAGGCTGAAACGATTATCACGTTGACTTGCCATCGCTGCCTACAGCACTATAACCACCGCTTGACCATTAATGCCTCTGAGCTGATTTGGTTGGATGAGTCTGCCAACGAATCTGGATTAGACGCCCTAGAGCAAGAGGTGGCTTTTGAAGATTTAGTAGAGTCCCTGCCACCTCAAGGCTATTTCGATCCAAATTTATGGCTTTATGAACAACTTTGCTTAGAAATCCCCCAGCGTCAGCTTTGTGATCTGCGCTGCCCTGGAATTCAAACGAGTGACCAAGGCTCTAATCTGAGTGATCCTCAACCTGTTGTTGACCGACGCTGGGCATCGTTAGAGGCGTTAAAAGGCAAACTTCCTGGCTAGTGGCTAAACAGTTATGGGTTTCAGTGATGAATTTGAACTGTTACTGCGGGCGCGGTATCCTCTGATTTATATCCCCACTCGTGAAGAAGAACGGGTAGAAGCTGCGATCGCCCAATCTGCTAAGCAACTGGGAAATCGAGCTGTTTACATCTGGGATTTTGTTGATGGCTATCAAGGGAATCCCAACGATGCAGGATTTGCTCGACGCTTACCCCTGCAAGCATTGGAATTTGTGGAGAAGCTCCCTGCAAGTGCTGCGGGTGTTTTTATCCTACGAGACTTCCATCGCTTTTTAGAAGATGTTTCCGTGGCGCGTAAACTGCGGAACCTAGCTCGGTTACTGAAATCTCAACCGAAGAATCTAGTTCTGATATCGCCTCAAATCGTGATCCCAGATGATCTGACTGAGGTGATCACGGTTTTAGAGTTTCCTCTTCCCATTGCGACTGAGATCAAGCTGGAAATTGAAAAACTGCTGAGTGCAACGGGACGCACTCTGGAAGGTCGGGTTTTAGATGAATTGGTACGCTCCTGCCAAGGACTATCCATTGAACGGATTCGGCGAGTGTTATCACGGGCGATCGCGACCCAAGGGGAGCTAAGACCCGATGATGTAGATCTGATTTTAGAAGAGAAACGCCAAACCATCCGTCAGACGCAAATTCTTGACTTCTACCCAGCGACGGAGCAGATTTCTGATATTGGCGGTCTAGACAATTTAAAAGACTGGTTACTGCGGCGAGGTGGGGCATTTTCCGATCGCGCCCGACAGTATGGTCTGCCCCATCCCAGGGGGTTATTACTGGTTGGAATTCAGGGAACCGGCAAATCTTTAACCGCCAAGGCGATCGCCCATCACTGGCATTTACCCTTACTCCGGTTGGATGTAGGGCGGTTGTTTGCAGGATTGGTAGGTGAGTCAGAATCTCGCACTCGGCAAATGATTCAGTTAGCAGAAGCCCTAGCCCCCTGCATTCTCTGGATTGATGAAATTGATAAAGCCTTTTCTGGGTTTGACAGCAAAGGAGATGCGGGAACGACTTCGCGAGTCTTTGGTACGTTTATCACCTGGCTAGCAGAAAAGGCTTCCCCTGTCTTTGTGGTGGCGACTGCCAATAATATTCAGTCTTTGCCGCCAGAAATGCTTCGGAAAGGACGATTTGACGAAATTTTCTTTGTGGGTTTACCGACTCAGGAAGAGCGCAAGGCAATTTTCTCGGTTCACCTCTCCCGATTAAGACCTCACAACTTAAACAGCTATGATCTAGAGCGCCTTGCCTACGAAACCCCTGATTTTTCTGGAGCGGAAATTGAGCAGACAATTATTGAGGCCATGCATATTGGCTTTAGCCAAACCCGTGACTTTACCACGGATGATATTCTAGAAGCGGCCAGTCAGTTGGTTCCTCTAGCTCAAACTGCCCGTGAACAAATTGAATTTCTCCAGAATTGGGCGGCGGCTGGTAAAGCCCGGTTGGCTTCGAGGGGGGGTAGCTTGAGTAGTCGCGTTCAGCGGGAACTTTAACACCAAGCTATGAACTTCACTCAATGTTTTGCAGGAGATCGGAGTGCTAAAAATAGATAGAATGGCAATCTGTATAGGTTGAACTATGAGCTGGTCTGGCTTTTTGAGTCTGATAGTGGGTTTTCTATTGGCGATCGCACTCTTGTTAGGAGGCGCAGTCGCAGGGGCACGTTTCTTTATGATTAAACTCACTGCCCCGCCTCCAAAGCCCATTTTTGCTAATGACAATCCTAAAAAACCACCTCCAAAGTCTCCTACGGTTACCAATACCAAGCCTGCTATGATTGCCCAGCCTAGTGCAACTCCTAAGCCCAAGCCTTCCCTAGCACCTGGCAGCTATAAAGCCCGTGTTGTTTCCTCGATCGGTTTAGTTCTTAGAGATAACCCTAGTTTTGATGCCGGACAGATTGGAGGGATAGACTTCAATGAACCTGTCATTGTTTTGGAAGAAAGTTCTGACAAGATCTGGCAAAAAGTCCGCGTAGAAGGGGATTCGGCAAGGGAAGGATGGGTGAAAGCAGGCAATACGAAGCGTGCGGATTGAGGATTAAGAATTAGAATTTTCTTCCTTCTCTAGGTTAATAGTCTTGTTAGAACCTGTTTGAAACGTCTCTACCCCCCCTGCATCTGCCCCCCTAGCCCCCCAATTCTGGGGGGAATCGGATTCTAAGTCCCCCAGAATTGGGGGATTGAGGGGGCTAGGGGGGCTATCCGAATGAAAATCAGGACTTCTCAAACAGGTTCTTAGTAGCCTTCAATGGCATGTCCAGTCGCAGTGATAGCCTGTTTGATCGATTCTTCAGAGGCAACCGCCACTTGAGGATTTTGGGCATCTACTGCGACAGTTTTAGTGGCGATATCCACTGCCACTTGGGCTGTAGGATCAACCGTAGCAATGGCTTCGGTAATCGTTTCTACGGATTCTGCATCCACCAGAGTGGGGACACTGAGTTTTAAAGTCATAAATCACCTCAAGCAATGTCTCAAAAGTTCAAATTTGAGTTTCAAAAGTGACTTCAAGCAGAGATTAATAGCTCTAAAAAGGTGTGGCAATATCTCAGAGGGTGTTTGAAAAGTCCCCAATGGTGAGATGAATGACCCCCACCTCGATTTCCACCCACGGTCGAATGAGGCTTTGCAGGCTGCTCTCAGAGGCGTGATCCGAGATTCTGTAACGTCACGCTCCCCTTTTCAAACACCCTCTCAGACTGGTTGATGGGTGTGAGAATCGTCTGCGTGCTAGACCCAATCATCTCTACTCTGGATCATGCCAGTAATTTTCGGTGTTGCTGACAGTCGATATGAGTTGCACAGGGGCATGCCACTGCCATGCCCTTCTGTCTGAGAGTTGGATGGACACCAACAGTTCATCCTAGGATTCAGCAACGCCTAATTTTCTATGGAGTTAGATCGTACGTCCAGTTACAACTAGTGAGCGATTGTTAGCACCTGGGGATTGCAGCGTTTAATCGTGGCTTTAATTTGCTTTGCACCTTCATTTTCAAGATCCTCGATATAACCAGCCTGATGAGCTTCTGCTTCTGCTCGGCTCTGGAAGGGGCCAAAGTAATACGTACAATCAGGCTCGATGGTAGAAATTTCTACCCAGACGTCTGCACGCAGTCCTTCTAAGAAACCTGTAACGGCATTTCTAATGATCTCAAGTAGGTTCATAAATTGCTATGCCTCAGTGCTTGTTATCTCAATGTTGTGATTCGGAGAAATATTGTAATGGAGAAAGGAATTATGAAGGAGAAGGGATAATGCTCAGTTTTATATTTTAGCCAAACATAGATTTCTATCCTTTGCCTCCACTCTAGATAGAAATTGTGACTCTTCTAGATGATATAAATTTGGGCCTAGATCAAGCTGTTAACAAAAATACAAAATACCTCAAATTTCCAGAAAGCTACTGTGGGCTAGGACTGTATGCCTACAGCTTAGCAAAGCTAACTCGCGGATCAGGTGCCGCGACACTTCCTCACCAAGTCGTCTAGGGCAGTTTGCATGTGGTTATAAACCTGGTCATAGCAGGCATCCACATACTCGCGATCGCGCGCCGCAGCCCGACCATAGCGTTCAAACACAATGGGTTCACAGACACGAGTATGGATTTGAATCGGTAGCGGTATATTGGGGAGTGGCCCAATGCCAATGCCCCAAGGCAGTCCCAAGTAGACAGGGAAGACCCCCGTACCCCCATCCAGTGACCAGGGAAATCCCAACTGGTAGAGTTGTTGTAATTGCTGGTAGAAATCCCCCAACACAATTAAAGTGTCGTGGGCACCATAGGAAATGATCGGGACAATCGGTGCCTCTTCCCGTAAGGCTAACTTAATAAACCCCTTACGACCCGCTAAGTGAATTTGATGGCGAAGATGATAGGGGCGGAATAAATCTTCTGCGCCTCCTGGGTAGACCAGTAACGCTGCATTTTTTTGGAGGGCCGCGATCGCCATTTGAGGGTGAGCGATGACTGCTCCTACTTGAGCACCTGGGTAGGCAAAGATCCAGGTCTTCCAAGCTGATGGATGCATCAGGGCATAGGCTAATCGTTCGTAGCCAAATCTTTGGAA
>JAYKHH010000588.1:0-8920 GCA_035285265.1 Leptolyngbyaceae cyanobacterium
GTGAAGCCGCTCGTTCCGTCTGTCAGCGCTGCTACGGTTGGAGCTTAGCCCATGCCCATCTCGTAGATCTAGGGGAAGCGGTGGGAATTATTGCGGCCCAGTCGATTGGTGAACCCGGCACCCAGCTCACGATGCGGACCTTCCATACCGGAGGTGTGTTTACAGGGGAAGTTGCCCGTCAAATTCGTGCTTCCTTTGATGGAACTGTTACTTATCCCAAAAAAGGCCCATTGCGGTTACGCCCCCGACCCTTCCGCACCCGCCACGGTGAAGAGGCCATGATCGCAGAAACCAACACGGAACTTACCGTAGAATCTGGAAGCCGCAAAGAGGTGTTCCCGATTAGCCAAAACGCTATCTTGTTTGTTCGAGAGGGTGACAAAGTTAAGAAGGATCATTTCTTAGCAGAGGTGCCAATTGGTGGTAAGTCTCGCCGTGCCACAGAAAAAGCAACCAAAGATGTTGCGTCGGACTTAGCAGGAGAAGTCAAGTTTCAAGATATTATTCCAGAGGAAAAGAAAGACCGCCAAGGCAATACCACCCGAATCGCCCAAAGAGGGGGGTTGGTCTGGGTTCTATCTGGAGAAGTTTACAACTTACCTCCGAGCGCTGAGCCCATTGTCAAAAATGGCGATCGGGTGGCTGCTGGCAGCGTCTTGGCTGAAACTAAGCTAGTCACCGAGCACGGAGGTGTCGTTCGCCTCCCTCAAGAAGGTGAGGGCAAAGGAGGGCGCGAAGTTGAAATTATTACTGCCTCTGTCTTACTGGATCAAGCAAGGGTAAGGGTGGATAGCTCTCAACGGGGAGATCAATATATTATTGAGACCACCCACCACCAACGTTTCTTCCTGAAGGCCACCCCTGGCACCAAGGTGGTGAATCATCAAGTGGTGGCAGAGCTAGATGATCATAGCTACCATACCCAGACGGGCGGTATCATTAAGTACTCTGGCGTAGAAGTTGCCAAGAAGGGCATAGCTAAGCAGGGCTACGAAGTCGTCCAAGGTGGAACGCTATTGTGGATTCCAGAGGAAGCCCATGAGGTGAACAAAGATATTTCTTTGTTGCTTGTGGAAGATGGGCAATACGTAGAAGCAGGCACAGAGGTCGTTAAGGACATCTTCTGTCAAAGCAATGGCATTGTAGAAGTCATTCAAAAAAATGACATTTTACGAGAGATTGTCATCAAACCGGGTGAACTCCACATGGTGGATAACCCCAATGATGTGGTTGGCAAGGAACCTGTTTTGGCTAACCCTGGACAGGAAGTAGTACCGGGACTTACCTTAGAGACTCTGCGCTATGTGGAATATGTAGAAACTCCTGAAGGAGCTGCCGTTCTCCTGCGTCCAGTCACCGAGTTTACGGTTCCAGATGAGCCTTCTGTTCCCAGTCAGGAATCTACAAATGAGTCGGGTCGCTCGATTCGCCTTCGCGCCGTTCAACGCCTACCTTATAAAGATGGAGAACGGGTGAAATCTGTTGAAGGGCTGGAGTTACTGCGAACCCAACTGGTGTTGGAAATTGACAAGGAAGCTCCTCAACTTGCAGCAGATATTGAATTGGTTCCCGATGAAACCGATCCAACCCTGATGCGTCTACAGCTCGTAATTTTGGAATCCCTTGTGATTCGTCGGGACGTTGCCGCAGATTCTACTCAAGGCAGTACCAATACTCGCTTACTGATTAAGGATGGAGATCAGATCTCTCCGGGTGCGGTCGTTGCTCGCACTGAAATTCAGTGTAAAGAAGCGGGTGAAATTCGAGGGATTCGTGAAGGTGGTGAAGCCATTCGTCGGGTCTTAGTCGTGACGGAAGCAGATCAATTGGTCATCGATACTCAAGACAAATCCCCCTCTGTAAACGTAGGAGATTTGATCGTATCGGGTAAGGATGAGGTTGCACCGGGCGTACCCGCAACCGAGTCAGGTGAGGTGATTCAGGTGCAAGGTTCTGAGATCAAGCTCCGAGTGGCTCGCCCCTATCGAGTTTCTCCAGGTGCTGTACTCCACATTGATAATGGTGACTTAGTTCAACGCGGTGACAACTTGGTGTTGTTGGTGTTTGAGCGAACCAAAACCGGAGACATCATTCAGGGTTTACCTCGGATTGAAGAACTGCTTGAAGGCCGCAAACCCAAGGAAGCTTGTGTGTTGGCAGAGCGTCCTGGAACGGCTCAAGTCGTTTATAGCGATGATGACAGCGTTGAAGTCAAGATCATTGAGGCGGATGGTGTAATCACTGAATATCCCTTAGGACCTGGTCAAAACGTGATTGTCTCTGATGGTCAGGTAGTTGATACCGCAGAGCCGCTGACCGATGGCCCCTCTAACCCCCATGAAATTCTGGAGATCTTTTTCAAGGTCAATCGAGAAACCAAGGGTGCCCATGAAGCTGCTTTAATTAGCTTGCAAAAGGCGCAAACCTTCCTGGTGGATGAAGTGCAGTCTGTGTACCAATCTCAAGGAATTGACATTTCAGACAAGCATATTGAGGTGATTGTGCGCCAAATGACCTCTAAGGCACGGGTGGAAGATGGGGGTGACACCACCATGCTGCCCGGTGAATTGGTTGAACTGTACCAAATTCAACAGGTCAATGAAGCCATGGCAATTACAGGAGGTGCTCCAGCGGAGTATACGCCTGTGTTGCTAGGGATTACCAAAGCATCCCTCAATACCGATAGCTTTATTTCAGCCGCTAGTTTCCAAGAAACGACTCGGGTGCTAACAGAGGCTGCCATTGAAGGTAAATCGGATTGGCTCCGAGGTCTGAAAGAAAACGTGATTATTGGTCGCCTCATTCCCGCTGGAACTGGGTTCAATGCCTATGAAGAGATGGGTAGCCCGGATATCGACCTCACCTATGATGGCACTGGCATTTTTGATGACGATGTTGATCTCAAAGATGTGGTGTTAGATGACAGAACTGCTCGCAGTTATGGCTTGGAGTTGGAAGAACGGCCTAGCTTTAGCTTTGACCGTCCTATTCCTGCGGAGCCTACTGAAACCTCTGTCATCCTAGATGATGACGAACTCATTGATGATGAGTTTGAAGACGATGACGACGGGGATGACGATTAAATCAGTCAGGTGTCAGGTTGTCCGTGAACCATTTTTAGGGGCATGGCAGTACCATCTGCTTACCCAAGCTCGGTTCATGGACGCCAAGGTCTACTAGAACTTAAAGACAAATTGAGGAAGGACAATGAGGGCAAAACCCTCGTTGTCCTTCTTTTTAATGGATAGCCCCTTTTAATGGATAGCTCCTTTTGAAAATCAACCGCCAGGGATAGGATTTACCTTTTGAATGGGAATCCCAACCGATAGATCTCCTAAAATAGTCGGCTGCATCAGGTTGGCGGCCCCCAGAACCTTGTGCCGTTCGGCATGGAAACGCTCGATCTCCTGCTGCATCTGGGTGGCAATTTGCTGGGCTGTCTTTGAGGTTGGGGGAGCTGCTTGCAGGAGATTCAGTTTAAAGCTGACTTGCTGGATTAATAGCCCCTGATCCTCTACACCAAGATCTATATCTAAACCAAACTGAGAACCAGAAGCCACAATTGCTGACATGGCCTTTTGCACAATAGAAGCAGTGACATTTTGCAGGGTCAACTCAGAACCTTGCAGATAAGCCGTAACAGTTTCTTGTAAAAGCGTTTCTAGAGTGCCCTGATTCAACACCCCTGCCAGTTTGTGAGCGATCGCCCCAGATTCTGCGCCAATCCCTTGCGCTAAGGCCGCTTCCCAACTAAATCGAGAAGTTACCTGCTGGATCAAAGACTCTACACATGCCCGACCTGCATGGATATCCTCGACCATCGGTAAGATAGACAAAATTGTTTCCCGTAGGTTCAGAGTAGTTTGATTGGGAAGATACTGCTGGACATAGGCATTGAGGATGTTGAGCGTCTCGCTTTCCAAAGACTCTTGCCATTGGTGTACCTGCTGAGCTTGGGCGGCAATATCCGGATTGCTCAGGGGGGAGGCGATCTTTGCTATGTCAAACTGCCCAACTACCTGCTGAATTAAGCTTTCTATTTGATCGGACGAGATCGCTAAGTTTCCTTGCTTTTGTTGCAGGGTGAGAATTGAGCCAGCGATCGCCTGTAGCTGTTCTGAGGAGTTGGGTATCCCAAAGTAACTCACATAAGCATTAAGGGTTTCCAAGAGTAATTGAGCGGGTTCCTGATGGGGCATTATCCTCTCCTAGAGAAAGGGAAAATCTAGCGATTTGTCGCAATGGATCTAAATTCTTCACCGCCCATAGAGGGATGAAGATTAAACGCTGGTTAACGTATCTTGATTTTGGTTCCTGGGACGGTTCATCGAGTGTTCCGGTAGGACATTGCTACAGTCCATTGTTAGATCTCTGGATACATCCAATGAATCTTCCCAATGAATCTTCAATCTCATCTTCGTTCTCATCTTCGTTCAGATGATGGGAGATATCAGCCACCCAAAAAGATTTGGAAGAATTAAAATGAGTTGGTTACAACGATTATTTGGTATCCAAAAACCGGCACAAGCCCAAACTGCTCCTAGCCCTCAGTCGGCTGAGATTCCACCGGAGCGAATGGGATTGACTGGAGAATATGACGAGAGTGGGCTCGCCAAACGAGTTGCTTTAGCGTTTGATGAAGCGGGGCAGTTGGGTGATATTGAGACGCTCTATGTTGCTCAGACAGGTTCTACCGTCGTTCTGAAGGGGGCAGTGCCCAGCCAAGACCACCTCAATCAAGCAGTCTCCATTGCCAGTAGGGTGAGGGGAGCAAGTTCTGTGGTGGCAAGCCAAGTGACTGTCCGGTAGATAGCTTGAGGGCATCTATCAGAAGATGTCCCCACCCTAGATCCACCGATGACTTCGTGGCAGATGTAGCGAAACGCAATTTTAGCGATTACTAAAATTCATCGATTAGAGGCATGGTACTGCCATACCTCTAATCGATGAAGCAAGGGCTGTCCAGAAAGATGACATTATGACTGAGCCTGCAGGTCTACGATCAGTTGAGCTAACTCATCACTGCTTGCCTGATACACCTCGTTACAGAAATGGCAGGTTGCCTCAGCACCGTGATCTTTTTCAATCATATCTTGGAGTTCGGCTTCGCCCAGTAACTTTAAGGCTCCTAATACTCGTTCAAAAGAACAGCCACAATGAAAACGGACGAGTTGGGTTTCAGGTAAGATTACTAAACCCAAATCTCCCATGAGTTGCTCAAAGATTTCTGGCAAGGTTTTACCGGCTTGGAGTAAAGGGGTAAAGCCTGAAAGAGAAGCAACTCGACTCTCCAAAGTTGCCACCAAAGCTTCGTCTGTAGCAGCCTTGGGCATAACTTGCAACAATAACCCACCTGCAGCCGTGACTCCCTCTGATCCTACAAAGACTCCAATCACCAGAGCTGAGGGGGTTTGTTCTGAACTCACAAGATAATGGGCTATATCTTCACCAATCTCACCAGAAACAAGCTCAACGGTGCTGGAGTAAGGGTAGCCATAGCCGACATCCCGCACAACATAGAGATATCCCTCTGAGCCGATCGCTCCCCTCACATCCAGTTTGCCTTTGGCATTGGGGGGTAGCTCGATGGCTGGATTATCCACATAGCCTCGGACGGTGCCATCTAGCCCTGCATCTACTAGCACGCCCCCTAGAGGCCCATTGCCATTGACTCGAATATTGACCCTCGATCCAGGTCGTTTCATACTGGCGGCTAGCAGCAGTCCAGAGGACATGGTACGACCCAAGGCAGCAGTCGCCACGTAGGAGAGACGGTGCCGCTGCCTAGCTTCTTCGGTCAAGCGAGTCGTAATCACACCAACGGCTCGGATGCCTCCCTCTGCTGCGGTCGCTCGAATTAACTGGTCAGCCATGAAAAACCTGATGTTTCACTTGATTTACTCTTTATTTTAATATTTTGCAACAACCCCTCCCTAGAATGCCAGCCAGGTTGATTTTATAGATTGGCTTTAAAAGGCTTCAGGTCTGCTTAATTGCCACTATTCAGTAAATTTAGTGAACTACTGATTCGAGGAATATAGTAAAGTGAGCACCGGGCCTATACCTCTAGAACTATACCTGTAGTATGGGTTTCAGCGTCAGTCAATGGAGGGGATACGAGCGTTGCCACCTAGGAGTATCCAGAAGAAGCTTTTGGCCTGCAAAGTCAAGGCTCGTCGGATTCATAATTCACTTGTAGAAATTAGGGTGATTGACCCAGTTAATTTCCTGCGAGCAACTCCCCCGATGCGAGAAAGGGGGCAGCAATCGTCTCTGGTTTCTATACTGGTGAAGGTTTTAGGGACAATCGCAGGTACATGCTTCACAAGCCTGATGCTTTGTTCATCTGCTTTTTCCATACCTATTTCCTTAGGGGTAGTTCAAAACCAGGAAAATAAATCTCATTGGGAAAGTATTAAAACCCGATTGGAGGCCAGCGATATCCCCTATCGCCCTGTGGATTTAAAGACGATTAGAAGTGCAGAAGACCTGGCAGACATGACGGTCTTATTCTTGCCCAACATTGAAACCATCCATGTCACTCAGGTATTAGCCCTAGAAGCTTGGATGCGCCAAGGAGGACGACTCATTGTCAGTGGTTCTGTGGGTAACCTTTCCAGTTTGGGAGTGCGGCAAGTGCTGCGATCGCTGCTAGGGGCTTATTGGTCTACCCCGTTAACTCAGCCCAGCCTGCTACAACTCACTGCTAACCCAACCCAATCCGGAGGCACTCAGAAGCTAACCTCCAGTCGGGTTTGGGGAGGGGTATTGATGCCCATTGGCTTAGACAGCCAAACCCTTGCGACTTGGCAAAGCCTGCCTCAACCAGAGCCTCGCACAACAGCTAAACCTGCCCCGCTTGTCATCTCTCCAGCGATTATTGCCACGGAACGTTCTACCTTTCTGGGGTGGAACTGGGGCGATCGCTCCAGTGGTTCGGTGGAATTTGATAGTGCTTGGCTCAAGGCAACCCTCAGTCGCTATCGTGAAGAACCGATTCCAAGTCAGGCTCGTCAGTCGATGGCACCTACTGCTCCCTCTGCGAACCCCAATGCCGATCCGGCTGAACAGGTTGCACCTGCTGGTCTAGAAGTGGAGCTGAGTGCGCTACCGATTAACATCTTGGAAGCGATCACCATGCGTCAAGAGCTAGAGCGCTTGATTGGGCGGGTAGAAAGCGCGATTTTATCTGCCAATGCAATCAATAGTCCTGTAAGTTTGGTGGGAAAAGTTGAACGATCTCCAACCCCAGTGACCAGTGTGGTTGCCCAACTTCCTGGTGCCAGTTCTAAGGAAACGACGGTTGAGATTCCTCTACCTACCCTCAAGCAGGAAGCCCTTCAGCTAGCAACGGCCCCCAATTTAAAGGTTTCAGGACTTAATGAAGCCCGAAACCTTTTAAAAAGTTTTTCAGCCTTGATTGCTGAAAAAGATTATCGTGGAGCGCGACAGCAGTGGCTGCAAGCGCGGAAAATCCTTTGGGATAGCTATCCCATGGATCACTTTCAGGCCCAGTCAGAGGTGCGGGCCATGTGGTTAGACCGAGGGACTATTGTGCGAGCGGGTTCCGAAGCTAAATTAGGTCAGATCTTTGACCAATTGGCATCCTCTGGCATCAATACCGTTTTCTTTGAAACCCTGAATGCAGGGTATCCGATCTATCCAAGTCGGGTGGCACCTCAGCAGAATCCGCTTGTGAAGGGATGGGATCCCCTAGCATCGGCAGTCAAGCTTGCCCATGAGCGGGGAATGGAACTCCATGCTTGGGTGTGGGTGTTTGCAACGGGAAACAACCGCCACAATGCCTTGGTGAATCTGCCAGACGATTATCTAGGTCCTGTTCTCACCGCTCATCCTGATTGGGCGAATTATGATAACCGGGGGGAAGAAGTTCCTCTGGGGCAGGGTAAGCCTTTTCTAGATCCGGCGAATCCAGCCGTTAGAGATTATTTAACGAGACTCTATAGTGAGATCGTAACTCGCTATCCAGTAGACGGACTGCAACTAGACTATATCCGCTATCCCTTTCAAGATCCGGGTGCCGATCGCACCTATGGCTATGGTTTGGCAGCACGGGAACAGTTTCAAAAACTAACGGGTGTTGATCCGGTGGATATTTCTCCTCGCGATCGCATTCCTCAAGTCCCGCTAACGCCGCGTTCCCCAAAGCCAACTAAAGGGAAACCTCAGCCTCCTAGTCCTCCTCCTAGCCCAGCAGAAATCCAGGCGATGCTCCAGCGCAATCGCCAGCTTTGGCAATTATGGACTGAGTTTCGCATCCAACAGGTTAACTCCTTTGTCGCAGATATCTCAAAGCATTTACGACAACTCCGGCCTAACTTGATCCTGTCTGCTGCTGTCTTTCCGCTACCAGAAGCTGAGCGGCTCCGTAAAATTCAGCAACATTGGGAGGTTTGGGCACGACGGGGAGACATTGATTTAATTGTGCCGATGAGTTATGCCCTGGATACCAATCGTTTCCAGCGCTTAGTCGAGCCTTATTTAACGGAGGTGGATGTAGGCCCCGCCCTGATTTTGCCTGGAATTCGCTTGCTGAACTTGCCTGAGGCGATGGCGATTGACCAACTTCAGTCCCTGCGAGACTTACCCTCAAAGGGATACGCCTTATTTGCTGCCCAAGACTTGAATACTAACCTGCAGGATATCTTTAATAAAACCCAGGGTAGTATTCGTCGGGTTCCCAGGGAACCGATTCCTTACCGTCAGCCTTTCTGGGCAGCCCATGCCCGTTATACAGCCCTAAAGCGAGAATGGAGCTTTTTGCTAGGCACCAACCAACTCCGAATTCGAGAACCCGCCCTGAGCAATTGGCAAACTCAAGCCACGCGCTTGGAACAAGATCTGAATCAACTAGCGCTCCGCCCTTCTGTAGAACAGTTAACTAAAACCCACGAGTCTC
>JAYKHH010000589.1:0-4023 GCA_035285265.1 Leptolyngbyaceae cyanobacterium
GGAACGCTGGTTTGTTTCACGGTCTTTGCCCTCCGCGATCGCACCTTAGCCCCATCTCCCATTTATCCTGCTAGCGCTCCAAATTTGGATCCTCCCCAAGGCATCGTGAGAGCTTAAACAGTCATGAATCTCGAATCTCTGCCTGCGACCTATTATGCATTTCTTTAGGAAAGGATATTGATGCAAGAAACGATTTGGAATCCTAATGCTCGGCATCATCAAAATTTTCTACAGGTGGTGCAAAGTTACTATCAGCTCACTAAACCCCGAATTATCCTTCTCCTCTTAATTACCACGGCTGGAGGAATGTGGATTGCCGGTGAAGGTCAAGTTGATCCTTTACTTGTGTTGGTCACCCTAGTGGGGGGTGCCTTTGCCTCCGCTTCTGCCAATACGATTAACTGCATCTATGATCGCGACATCGACTACATCATGGAACGGACACGCCATCGTCCTTTGCCTTCCGGGCGTATCCAACCCCGTGATGCACTGTTATTTGCGATCGCCCTAGCCGTTTCTGCTTTTGCCCTGTTAGTTATCTTTGCTAATCTCTTGAGTGCTCTGCTAGCCATGTCTGGCATTGTTGTTTACGTGGCTGTCTATACCCACTGGCTGAAACGCCACAGCACTCAAAATATTGTGATTGGTGGATCGGCGGGTGCCATCCCTCCTTTGGTAGGTTGGGCAGCGGTGACCGGAGACTTGAGCCTCCCTGCTTGGGTCTTGTTCGCCATTGTCTTCCTGTGGACTCCGCCCCACTTCTGGGCCTTAGCAATGATGATCCGCAAGGATTATGCCAAGGTTGGGGTTCCCATGCTACCAGTTGTGGCTGGGGAAACGGAAACTTCGCGGCAGATTTGGTTCTATACCTTATCCTTGATCCCGGTGACACTGCTTTTGGTTTATCCCTTCCATGTGATGGGTCTGGTGTATGCCAGCATTGCCTTGCTCTTGGGAGGTGTTTTTGTACAGAAAGCTTGGATCTTAATGCAGGCTCCGTCCGATTTACAACTGGCGCGATCGCTGTTTAAGTACTCCATCCTCTATATGATGTTGCTTTGTGCTGGGATGGGTGTTGACAGCTTGCCCGTAACCCATCAACTGAATAATGTGATTTTGGCAAATCTCCACACCCTAATCAGTGCGATCCCGATACTCCAAATTCCTTAAATGGAGCAATAAACAGACTAAGCAACTAAACGACTAGGCACGTAGCTCTGAGGAGGCTAGCAGCTTGCTAGCCTCCTCAACTGGTTTATTGGGAACGGATTAGAATAGAAATAGTTTTTATTGAGATTTGTATCAATTTTTTGAGGATGCATTCCATGGCTCCTGCTGTACTCATTCACAATTTACAGAAACGCTACGGCTCAGTGATAGCGGTTAAAGATGTCTCACTACAGGTCGAACCCGGAGAAATTTTTGGGCTACTGGGTCCTAATGGAGCCGGGAAAACGACAACGCTCCGTTGTTTGTGTACCCTAGCTCAGCCAGATGCGGGCCGGATTGAAGTCTCTGGAATTTCAGTGATTGACTCACCCCGGGCAGCTCGGCAATGTTTGGGCTATGTAGCTCAGGAAGTGGCTCTGGATAAGGTTCTGACGGGTCGAGAGTTACTTCAGCTCCAAGCATCGCTTTATCACTTACCTCGCAAGTTTGCCAAAGACCGAATCGAGCAGATGTTGGGGCTATTAGGCTTAAGCGAATGGGCAGATAAAAAAACTGGAACCTATTCAGGGGGGGTGCGGAAGCGTTTAGATCTGGCGGCTGGGCTGCTGCATCAACCTGATGTGTTAGTACTGGATGAGCCAACCGTAGGGCTGGATATTGAGAGCCGAGTCGTCGTGTGGGATTTTCTGCGTCAGCTTCGGACGGCGGGTACCACCGTGTTGATGACTAGCCATTATTTAGAAGAAATTGATGCCCTTGCTGACCGAGTTGCCATTATTGATCGCGGCGTGGTCATTGCATCCGGTACGCCTTCCAGTTTAAAAGATCAAGTCGGGGGCGATCGCGTCACCCTACGTCTGCGCGAATTCTCCCCCCTAGAGGAAGCAGAACAAGCCAAAACCCTGTTGCAGTTGCTTAGCTGTGTCCAGGAAGTGATTATTAACCCAGCTCAAGGCAATTCTCTGAATTTGGTTGTAACTCCTCAAGGCGATAGCCTGACCATGATTCAGCAAGCCCTCCGGGAAGCAGGGCTACCCACCTTTGGCATTGCCCAATCTCGCCCTAGTCTCGATGATGTCTATCTGGCTGCTACAGGTCTAACCCTGGTGGATGCCGAACTTGCTGCTGCGGGTAGTCGTGATCCCAAGGAAGAACGTAAGCAAGCGATGCGCTAATCCAGTTTGATCTTCCCGTTTGCTCTTAATTTACCGATGTATAGGAATCCCTCACCATGAGCCTTACCGTTACTCCTATTCCACCCGATGCTAGTCCAGAGAGTGGAGCTGACCTTCGTGCTCAATCTCCTCTAGCCTCCCCGATGCTTAGGACACCTAAGACCTCTGGGGATCTACAAGATTTTGCTCAAGAAACCCTAGCTCTTACCCGTCGCCTTTTTATTCAATTACAACGTCGCCCTTCGACGCTGGTAGCTGGAATTATCCAACCCTTAATGTGGCTAGTTCTGTTTGGAGCTTTGTTTCAGAATGCGCCTCAAGGCTTATTTGGCGAGAGCCAGAGCTATGGACAGTTTTTAGGTGCTGGAGTCATTGTATTCACAGCCTTTGGGGGTGCTTTAAATGCAGGACTGCCCGTCATGTTTGACCGGGAATTTGGTTTTTTGAATCGTCTCCTCGTCGCACCCCTAGCGTCGCGATTTTCCATTGTGCTAGCGTCAGCAATTTTTATTACGACCCTGAGCTTGATTCAAACGGCTGTCATTGTGACGGCAACTGCTTTCCTCGGTGCAGGATTTCCTGGCTCTTTAGGAGTTGTCATGGTGGGGCTAATTGTCCTACTCCTAGTTCTAGGTGTTACTGCCGTGAGTTTAGGGTTAGCCTTTGCACTTCCGGGTCATGTGGAATTGATTGCCGTTATTTTCGTAACTAACTTGCCCTTGTTGTTTGCCAGTACAGCCTTAGCTCCCTTATCCTTTATGCCCCAATGGTTGCAGGTTGTCACAACACTGAATCCTTTGAGTTATGCGATTGAACCAATTCGCTACCTCTATTTGCACAGCCAATGGAGTTTAACAAGTGTGGTGATGCAAGCTCCTTGGGGATCTGTCACCTTTGGGAGCGCACTCCTGGTACTTCTGGGCTTTGATGTGGCAGTATTGATATTAATTCAACCTTTACTGCGTCGTACTTTTGCTTAAAGGCTGAGTCAGAATTGGAACTAGTTCTGGCTCCTGTAGGTCGTCTTCAATAGCAGCCTTCAATCAAGAACCTAATTTGACTCTGGAGAGTAACAAAAATGCCCATTAAGATTGTGCCAGTGTCACGTAAAAGCTTTACCCGAATCAGTATAGGCATCGTAGCGATGCTGGGATTATTCCCTCTATGGATGCCTGAATCTACCCTCGCTCAAATAGGAACTCCTCAACCCTTACAGGAATTTAAACCGCAAGATAACCGAGACTCCCTCTTTGATGGCTCTAGCAATAGCCAAAGTGGTCTATTGGATCTGATTCATCGAGCGAATCTCGGGGGCTCACGGAGTCTCAGTGACTTTACAGCAGAGCAAGGGGAAAACATAAATACAGCGGCTGCCGAGTTTCGTGCTCTGCAACTCAAACGACTTCAGCAACAAGGTGAAGTCCCATCTAACCGTCCACCTACTAATGGGGCCGCCGTTAGTAATTAAGGGCGTACTAAATGATTTTCACCAAAAAAGCACCTACAGTAGGTGCTTTTTTTAGCTTGAAAAATCAAAACGACTTTTACCTGATTAATTGGCTTACTCAAGCTTCTAGTAGGCAGGAGTAAAGCCAGGATTACGCCTCCCTGTAGGTTGCTTGCGTCTAGGATTAAACTTTCGCAAGACAGCAAATCACTGGGGTATGACTTTGCTAGC
>JAYKHH010000590.1:0-7209 GCA_035285265.1 Leptolyngbyaceae cyanobacterium
ACCCAGCAAAATGGCGATCGCAAGTCCACCTGCGGTCACATTGATCCAATCAATATTTTCCATAAGAACTTATCAGATTTAAGCAGAAAGCAATGGCATCAAAATTATCTGTATCAAGAAAAATGAAGTTAAAAAACCAAAGGTAGGGCAACTAGGAGAAAGACTTAGTTGCCCTACTCAGATTTTGGAGTTGGCATTTTAGGAGTTACGCAGTACCCATCTAGGATGCGAATCCCAATCGTTCTATAGGAGGCACAAGCCTATCTAATTCCTAATTCTTGAGGTAGAGCAACTGGGTGTATTACTCAATCCCACGATCGATAGGCCATCCTTGGACACTCAATTAATTAGGAAACCGTTTCGGCATCCAATTGCTTGAGATGGATATGTTTACGCCCCAAGGAGATTTCAAATTCATCTCCTGGCTTCAGTTCCATTTGCTTGGTGTAAGCTGAGCCAATCAGTAAGTTTCCATTGGACTGAACACTAACCCGATAACTAGCACTTCGTCCTCCACGGCCATTCCCACTGGGTTTGCCGTCTAATTCAATGCCTACTGCATCAAGGAGAGCATTGGAAAACTTCATGATGTTAACTCGTTCTACACTATTTTTGGTTACAGTGTAGTAGCCGCATTCCCTTGCTTTGTCTTCCTTACTAAGGCTCTCTAGCTCTTTAACTCTTCTGAGAAGTGCTTCTCCTGTGAGTGGTTCGATTTTTTTCTTTTTAGTCATCAACTTGAATCAAAAGTAATTCTAGATAAGTATATCCTGACTTTTACGAAGATAAAAATTCTGCTATTTAGTCAGTCTATAACTTCATATTACACTGAATATAGCTAATTCATTCAGATGATCGGTTGAATTTTTGAAAGAGTTTTTAAGTTAAATCTGCTACTAGAATTAATTGATCTGCCTGCCTACTTCTGGCAACGACAACCAATCAAGAACCGAAGCACCAACCATGAGCGATTAGGTAGCAGACCCTAACGAATAGCTAACAGCTAATAAGCGTTAAAGTTAACACAGGGTGAGCTTCGGAATCTAGGCCAACCCCATCCCGTTCCAACTCTTTTTGTCTCCTCTTGCTAAACCTATGAAGCTCACTACTCGTGGGCACTACAGTGTAAAAGCGCTGTTAGACCTTAGCCTACAGCCCGGTTACAAACCCACTTCAGTTAAGGCGATCGCCCAGCGGCAAGGTTTACCTGCCCCCTATTTAGAAAAGCTTCTGATCGAAATGCGTCGAGCTGGATTGGTTGAGTCAGTGCGGGGTGCTCAAGGTGGTTATTACTTAACCCGCCCATCCGCACAAATTTCCCTAGGGCAGATCCTAGAGGCTGTAGGTGAAACGATTGAGCCCCTCCCTCGACATATTCCAGATGCAGCCCAAGCAGAAGATTGGGTCACCTTTACCCTGTGGAATCGGTTGCACCAAAAACTCAAAGAAGCTTTGTATAGCATCTCCCTGGAAGACCTTTATTATGATGCGCGAAGTTGGCAGGCTGCTCAAGGAGAGGAGACGAGCTTTGTAGTCTAGGTGATGCAAGGTAATTTCTGGGGGCAAATAGGCATCAAGAATAAATGTAGCGATATATTGATAACTCATTTAGGAGAGCTGTATTTTATTTTCAACGCCAAGTTAATCAAAGACAGTACTAGAGTTACTGCATTAGCAATAATTACCGGTAAAGCATTCAGGCAAATTCCATAGATAAGCCATAAAAACACTCCGATACAAAAAGTAACAAGCATTCCTAGGGAGATGTCTTTAGCAGATTTAGATTTCCAAATTTTAACCACTTGAGGCAAAAATGCAGTTGTTGTCAAGGTGCCTGCGACCAATCCCAAGATCGTTAGAAAGTCCATCAAAAACCTAGCTATTTTATAAAGAAATAATACTTGATATGGGTATAACCCTTCCCGTCCTGATCTCTGAGGATGAGCTTGGCTTGTTACAACAAAGTATCACTATTTACTCATGACTATGTAGTTACTAATCTCTATTACTCTATGAGACCTGTCCGAAATATAAAATTCAGGGTCTACCAACTCTGAACCATCCATTCGAGCATATTGAGAAGCATCCTGACAGGCCAGAGGTACTGATAGGAATCAGTTGTCAGCAATTTCAAGATTGGGTGGAGCAGGTTGTATGAAGAGCGCAGCAATAAAGAACGAGAAAAGAAGAAGATTGAAGTGACTGCGAATAAAGGGTGCTGTCCCCCAGAGCTATCTATCGCAAAAGGCTTGTGCTAATGCTGACTTTTTCTCAGATAAGACATGAACTTTGCGATGTTAGAACTTGTTTGAAAAGTTCTGATCTTCATTCCGATAGCCTTCCTAGCCCCCCGATCCCCCCAATTCTGGGGGGGATCGGATTCCAAGTCCCCCAGCATTGGGGGATTTAGGGGGCTAATGCAGAGTGTAGAGACTTTTCAAACAGCTTCTTAGGGGTGCTGTTTGAGGTGTCCAAAACCACAACAAATGATCAGTTTTATGCTAGTAGACCTTGGCATGAATGAAACGACCGTGGGTAGGGGCACGGTACTGCCATGCCCTGGGAGGCATGGTTGGTAGATTGACGCCTACGACTACTGGAAGTTCACCCAAGGAACTTTACTGGGTTATCTCTAGCTAGAAAAACCAATTTTCGGGGTTTTGAAGGGTTAGGAACCCTTCAAAATCTGCTTGGCAGACATAGGTTGCAGGTGTTCCATCAATGGGTGCCCACAAGCCTCTATGGTAATTTCAATTATGGTAATTTCAATCGAGAGAGCTAAGTCTGGCTCGGTTCTGGCTGCGAGAGACCGCAAAATTTGCTATCCAAACCATGAATCCCAGTCCCGCTAACAACGGGGTTAGCCAATCTCCCCAGCGTACATACAAGGTCTGGGTTTGGCGACGATAAATGGTTGCTGCATGAAGTTCGTAAATATGAAGTTGAGAGAGCCATTGGGTTCTGCCGTGGGGATCCACGATGCCAGAGTAGCCTGTATTGGTAGCTCTCACTGTCCAGCGATCGCTTTCGATCGCCCGCATCACATCCTGAGCATGGTGCTGAGCAGGCATGGCATCACTGTAATGGGCATCATTAGAGGGGCTGAGGATAAATTCCCCGCCATTAGCAGTCTGATAGCGAAAGTGCTCGGCAAAGGCTGACTCGTAACAAATGCCCACAATCGCCCGACCTAGGGGCGTATCAAAGGTTTGTCGGGGTTGACCCGCAACCATGTGGGCATCTAAGGGAGAGAGCCGATCAATGAACCTGCCTAAGAAATCCTCAAAGGGAATATATTCTCCTAGGGGAACCAACTTCACCTTGTTGTACTGGCTGAGAACTTGCCCTTGCCCATTGATTGTAAACAAGCTGTTGGTAATGCTACGGCCTTGGCTTCCGAGTGCGCCTACCCAAGCGGTCACCTTCTGATTGAGAATGGCTTGATAAAAGGAGCTTTGGTGTTGCTGAAATTCAGTCCAGAAGAAGGGTAAGGCGGTTTCTGGCGTTAAGACTGCCTCCACGCCTTGCTCTGCTAAGGTGTTATAGCCTGTGGTGTAGCCTTCGATCGCCTTGCGCCATCCAGCGGGATACAATTTGATTTCATTGGGGACATTCCCTTGAATAATCCCCACTTTGAAGGCACTGTCAGGAGTCTGGTTCAGCGGACGTAGATATAGACCTAAGCCGATCAGGTGCAGGCTTACGAATAAACCAACGGCTAAACCCAAAGATTTTCGATGGAGGGGCAGGGTGTAGGGCTTTTCCCCTAGGTTTAACTGCCAGGATTGATCTCGGTGTAGCCAAGCCTCGGCCATGAAACCATTTACTGCAATTAAGGCTGCCGTCACCGTGGTTGGCCCAGAGATCTGTCCCAAATGCAGAATGACCAGATTGTAGGGGCTTTGGGTATAGGACAGGGAAGTCCACAACAAAGGCCCAAACCCCCAGAGCCATTCCAATCCACACCAAGCCCCCACTCCGATTAAAACCCGATAGCCAATCTGGAATCTCAGGGGAGTTTGACTTCGTTTTAGGGATACATGGGCCAGTACCATGATCCCGGCCCAAAGCGCAGGGAGTACGGCACCCCAGAGGGTAATAAACAGCCAACAGAAGAGGGCGATCGCTAAACTGGCTAGCCAAGGCACTCCCATCCAGGTCATGGGGTGAACTCCCGTAATCCAAGATAGGGCTAAACCATGGTAGCCAATGCCCCAAGCTAACCCTAGGAGCGTGCATTGCTTGATTCTGCTGGGGTGGTTGATCACCAAGACCCACAGTGGCACCAAGGCAATCCAGGCTAACCACCAGGCATTAACTGGGGCAGGGGTTAGCCCCATCAAGATTCCACCTACTAGAGCGATGCCCAAGTTAGTGAGGGTTTGATAGGGCTGTTTTAGCAATCCTCCTCCAGGTCTACGGATTCGCCATTGGTGAGCGGTACTAACGCGACGGCAGCGATCGCATCCTCTTCATCCAGACGTTGGACTCGCACCCCCGTAGCAGAACGAGATTGAGAGGAAATAGCATTCACAGCCTGACGGATAATAATCCCACGACTCGTGACTATCATCAGTTCATCTTCTTCATTCACAATTCCTAGGGCAACTAGTTGATCTTGAACGTTGCGAGTTTTGAACTTGATTGCCCGTAAGCCTAATCCAGCCCGATTTTGCAAGCGAAACTGCGTAATCGGCACGCGCTTGCCATAGCCTGCGCTCGTGATCACCAACACCCACGGCCCTTGACTATTCACAGCCAACTCTTCAGTTTCTGCTTCTTCTAGCTCTACCTCTGGTTCTGACTCAGATACTTCGGTTACTTCGGCAATTACGTCCACAATTTGGCTGGGGATAATATCCATGCCAATCAGCTTGTCGCCATTCCGCAGGGCCATGGACTTCACGCCCCGCGTCGCCCTGCCTAAGGGCCGCAGTTGCTCGTGGCTGGCCCGGAAATGAATCGCCATCCCATGGCAGGAGCCAATTAAGATACTATCGGCTTCCCGTGCCCGTCGCACCCACCGTAGTTGATCCCCTTCTTCCAAGGAAATGGCAATCAACCCATTGGATCGAATATTGCTGAAAGCGGTGAGGGCGGTCTTTTTGATGAAGCCGTTGTAGGTTAGCATCACCAAGTATTCGTCGTCGCTAAACTCAGTGACGGGGACAATGGAGGTGATTTTCTCTTCCCTAGGAATGGGTAGCATCTGCACGATGGGAATGCCCCGTGCCGTTCGAGAAGCTACGGGGATTTGATAGGCTTTGATGCAATAGACAACGCCGCGATCGCTAAAGAACAAAATGCTATCGTGGTCACAACAGGTAATAAAGTGATCGACCCCATCATCTTCTTTCATCCGAGTTCCGGATTTACCCCGCGTGGCTCGACTCTGGGCCTCAAAAGAGCTAACGGGCATCCGCTTGATGTAGCCCTGTTCCGTCAGTAGGATGATTGCCCTTTCATTGGCAATTAGATCCATATCATCGAGTTCATCGCCAAACTGCTCAATCACCGTTCGGCGTGGCGTGGCATGGGTGGCTTTGAGTTGGGTCGTTTCAGTCTCAATAATTTCTAGAATCCGTTCTTGGCGCGCCAAGATATCTTGCAAATCTGTGATTTGCGCTTGCAGTTCTTCGTGTTCCTGCTGAATCTTTTCGGCTTCTAGGGCTGTTAAGCGTCGCAGTTGCATTTGCAAGATGGCATCTGCTTGGGATTCTGATAGGCCGTGAACTTCCATTAACTCTAGGCGGGCAGTGGGGGTATCTGCGGCCCGCCGAATCAAGGCAATAATGGCATCTAAATTACCGAGGGCAATTAACAAACCTTGCAGCAAATGATCCCGTTCTTCAGCCTTGCGAAGTTCGTACTGGGTACGGCGGGTGATCGTCTCAATCCGGAAATCCAGGAAGACCTTGAGGCACTGTTTCAAACTCAGGGTTTGGGGTTCACCGTTGACCAAGGCCAGGGTATTGACCCCAAAGTTGGCTTGTAGCGGGGTTTGCTTATAGAGATTGTTGAGTACCACACGCGGGTAAGAATCGCGCTTGAGTTCGATCACAATCCGCATCCCGTCGCGATCGCTTTCATCCCGAATATCCGAAATGCCATCCAGTCGCTTCTCATTCACCAGTTCCGCAATCTTTTCAATTAGGGCGGCTTTATTGGTTTGGTAAGGCAACTGAGTGACGATAATTGCTTCGCGATCCGGTCTACCGGGATGTTCAATGGTTTCAATCGCAGCTACCCCGCGCATGGTGACGGAACCCCGCCCCGTGGTGTAGGCTTCCTTAATCCCAGTCGTTCCTAAGATCTGCGCTCCGGTCGGAAAATCAGGGCCAGGAATATAGCGCATCAATTCCAGGTCGGTGAGGTCAGGATTATGGATCAGAGCAATCAAGCCATCTACCAACTCCCCTAGGTTGTGGGGGGGAATATTGGTGGCCATCCCCACGGCAATTCCTGAGGAACCATTCAGCAATAACTGGGGAATGCGAGACGGTAAAACCAGGGGTTCCTGCTGCGATCCATCAAAGTTATCGCCAAAGTCTACCGTGTCTGACTCAATGTCCCGTAGGAGGGCATCGCTGGTCAGGGATTGCAGGCGACATTCGGTGTATCGCATGGCAGCGGGGGGATCATTGTCCACGGAGCCAAAGTTGCCGTGGCCGTTGATCAGGGGCGATCGCATAGAAAAATCCTGGGCCATCCGCACCAAGGCATCATAAACGGCAGTATCGCCGTGGGGGTGATATTTACCTAAGACTTCCCCGACCACACGAGCGCACTTCCGAAACGGGCGATCGGGGGTCAACCCCAATTCATGCATAGCGTAAAGAATGCGGCGATGCACTGGCTTTAGCCCATCCCTAGCATCGGGGAGTGCTCGTCCTACAATCACGCTCATTGCGTATTCCAGGTAAGACTGCTGCATCTCGTGCCTCAGATCTGTAGGAATAAGCCGATCTTGAGGCGTCTCCTGGGAGAAGGTCATAGCGTGAAAACTCCAAAAAGGTGAGATTTTGGTAGCTCAAAGGTGCAAGAGTCTGAAAGCGGCTCCCTGCCTATCAAATCATTACCAAATACCACTGAAATTTTAACACATCTTGACGTTTCTCAGGGGGCTAAAGTATAAAGGACTACTGGCAAATGGGTGGGCTATACTGTCCTCCGCTCATTAGAACACTAGGAATGATTAAGCAAGCTGTA
>JAYKHH010000591.1:0-4171 GCA_035285265.1 Leptolyngbyaceae cyanobacterium
CTGTCCACCGTACATGATTAGCATTAAAAAGTAGAACAGCTTTGGCTTAAAGGTAACAGGCCAAGCTGCCAAAATTGCCAAGGTCGTGATGAAGCCCGTCAAAAGAATTAGGGGCATCGAAAGCCCATCAGCCCCCAAAGACCATTTCAGGTCTAGTTGCGGTACCCAGGAGTAGGTTTCAACTAGTTGCAATCCTGGATTTGCAAAGTCGTACTGCGTATAAAACGCATAAACAATCAAGGCAAAATCGATGAGACCCACCCCTAGGGCATACCAACGAACGGTTCGTCCCTCTTTATCTGGAATGAATGGAATCAGCAGGGAAGCGAGAACGGGAAACAGAATAGCTATCGTCAGCCAGGGAAAAGTCGCTGTATGCATAATTTATGTGACTCCAGAAATAATCACCAACCCTAAGACTGCGCCAAACACAATCAGGGCATAGAATTGAGCGCGACCATTTTCCAGGTATTTCAAACCTTCACCTGTGACTAGGGTGACTAAACCTGCCAGGTTGACGACCCCATCCACAATTCGCACATCCACTTCTAGGACTTGTCTAGCCAAGCGACGACTACCTTGAACAAAGACGGCGTTATAAATATCGTCGATGTACCACTTGTTGAGAGACAGCTTATAGAAGGGCTGAATACTGGCTGCGATCGCAGCGGGATCAATCTTCCGACTCAGGTACATCAGGGAAGCCAGCGTAATACCAATTAAGGCAATTCCAACAGAACTACCCGCCATGATCAAGAACTCATTCAGGTCAAAGGCTTCTGCTCCCTCTAGTAGCTCATGAACCGCTTCTGTAGGCGGGTGGATGAAGGCTTCAAAGTAGTTAGCAAAAGGTGTACCCACCAAACCAACCAAGACTGAAGGCACCGCCAGAACCATTAAGGGAATAGTCATTGACCAAGGCGATTCGTGGGGCGAATGACTATGACCGTGCTCCCCATGATCCTCAGAGTCGTGATCATGGTTATGATCCGCTTCTACTACAAGCTCCTTAGCATTCATCGCGCCAGGGCCAAAAGCAAGCCCCATCGCTTGCAGTCTTTCAGCCTGAATTTTGTTGCGAATCGTGGCATCATTGCCTCGAAATTCACCTTCAAAGGTAGAAAAATACATGCGGAACATGTAAAAGGCCGTGATCCCAGCGGTTAGCCAACCCACCGCCCACAACGCAGGATTGGAAGTAAAAGCAGAACCAAGGATTTCATCCTTCGACCAAAAACCAGCAAAGGGAGGAATTCCAGAGATGGCCAGGGTTCCCACTAAAAAAGTGGAGGCGGTGATCGGCATGTACTTCCGCAGTCCTCCCATCAGGCGCATATCCTGAGCGTAGGCCGGGTCGTGACCGACGACATCTTCCATGCCATGAATCACAGAACCCGATCCCAAGAACATCATGGCTTTGAAGTAAGCATGGGTCATTAGGTGAAACAGACCCGCGCTATAGGCTCCTACGCCCATCGCCATTACCATGTAACCCAACTGGGACATCGTGGAATAGGCTAAACCTTTTTTGATGTCGTTTTGAGTGATAGCGATCGAGGCTCCCAGAAATGCAGTAAAGGCACCCGTCCAAGCAATGACAGTCATCACTGTTGGAATGCCTTCAAAAACTGGGAACATCCGGGCAATTAGGAAAACTCCGGCGGCTACCATTGTGGCAGCATGGATCAGAGCAGAGATGGGCGTGGGACCTTCCATGGCATCTGGTAGCCAGACGTGGAGGGGAAATTGGGCTGACTTGGCGACAGGGCCAAGAAACACTAAAACCCCAAACAAGGCAGCCAGAACGGCACTAATGGAACCAGATAGGACTAGATCTTGCAGACGAGATCCAATCTCCTCAAACTCAAAGCTGTTGGTAGCCCAATAGAGACCCAAAATCCCCAATAGCAGACCAAAGTCACCAACCCGGTTAGTGACAAATGCTTTTTGACACGCATCAGCTGCTGCTTTACGGTCATACCAGAACCCAATCAGCAGGTAAGAACACATGCCGACCAGTTCCCAGAACACATAAATCTGTACAAGGTTGGGGCTAAGCACCAAACCCAGCATTGATGAGCTAAAAAGGCTCAAATAAGCATAGAAGCGTACATATCCCGAATCATGAGCCATGTAGCCACTGGTATACACCATGACTAAGAAGGCAACGGTGGTCACGATGACCAACATGAGCGCAGTCAAATGGTCGATCGTGTACCCCATGCTGAGATGGAAAGTTCCTGCCGATGCCCATTCAATCATGCGCGTATAGGGGGCATGACCTTGAATTTGACTCCACAGAAGTGCAAAGGAATGAACCATTGCCACTCCTATGAGGGAAACAATGAATACGGCATTTCCCTGCCGGAGACGATTTGTAAAATTGTTAAAGGAGATCAGACCCAGTCCGACAATCATTGCACCTGCTAGAGGCAGTACTGGAATCAGCCAGGCATACTGATATATCAGTTCCATCACTCACGCCTACTTAGTATTTTTTTACTTAACATATGGTGGCAAAGCCGTTTACATTGTGGCATACACTTTGGACTGAAGCGGTCACATCCAGCCCGAATGGTATTTATTTAATATCTATGTAATAACAGCCAGAAAAGGTTCTCAATCAAGGTTGAAGTGCTATCCAGCCCTATGTTACGGGCATTTCAACAGCTATTGAAACTAGGATTGGAGGAACTTAATTTCAACAATTCTTCAGCTTTCAGATGCCTTGGCTAAGGGAGGGTCGCTCCACCAAAGCGATAGCCTCGACCGTAGACTGTGTGAATCAAGGTTATTTTGTGATCAGCTTCAATTTTGCGCCGGAGCAGTCGAACCTGCGCGGCTAAGGCATTGCTACTGGGTTTAGGGGCTTCATCCCCCCAGAGGTGTTGTTCGATTTGAGCATGACTCAACAATTGTCCAGGGTTCTGCATGAAATATTCCAGTAATTGACCTTCCTTTTCGGAGAGTTCAATCGCCTGTCCTTGGCGGTAGACGATCTGGTTCTCCCGATCTAACTCCAACCCCTCTGCACACAGTCGAGTATTGCTAGGAATCGCTTCCAGGGTGGGAGGGCGACGGAGGAGGGCCCGAACTCTTGCCATCAGTTCCCGCAGTTCAAAGGGCTTGACGAGATAATCGTCTGCACCGCTATCTAGCCCTTGAACTCGATTGTCAATCGTATCTCTGGCAGTCAGAAACAGGACGGGAGTGGTATCGCCCTGTGATCGCAACCGTTGGCAAATTTCCAAACCCGTCAGGTGAGGCAGCATCCAATCTAAAATCAGCAGATCGTAGTCACCCTTCCCTGCCAGTCGGCTCCCTTCGGCTCCATCATGAACAATATCGACGGTATATCCTTCACGGGTCAAAACACGCCCCAAGGGGTCTGTGAGTTCAACCTCATCGTCTACTAAAAGAATCCGCATAGGATTGAATATTCAGGCGTTAAGGTTCGTAGGCAGAAATGGTTTCCGACTCCACCTGGGCAGCTTCCAACCAGGTTTGCATGGCAGGTAATGCCAAAATCGCCTCCATATAGGCACTGGAAATTGGATCTACAGATACCCCATAGGTGATGAAGCGAGTAACCACGGGTGCAAACATAGCATCCGCAATCGTAAGTTCACCAAACAGTAGATCCCCTGCCTTACCATAGGTTTGACGACAATCGCGCCAAATTGAAGTGACTCGGTCAATATCGGTTTGTACACTCGCTGTCATCCCCTTGCCCGGAAATCTAGAACGACAATTCATCGGCATATTTTGGCGTAGGGCTTGAAACCCTGAGTGCATCTCAGCACTGATGGATCGAGCGATCGCCCTTGCCTGGAAATCTTGAGGCCACCCGTAGCGATCTGGAAATTGCTCTGCCAGATATTCACAGATTGCTAAAGAGTCCCAAACCCTCAGCAGGCCATGGTGTAGGATTGGGACTTTGCCAGCAGGAGAGTAACGGAGAATTTCAGAGCTAGCAACAGGGGTATACAGGGGAATCCGAACTTCTGTGAAATCCAGATCCCATTGCTTCATTAACAGCCAAGGACGGAGTGACCAGGAAGAATAATTTTTGTTGCCGATAATGAGAGTTAGCTGGGTCATGGCAGTTCTCTTAAGAAAAGTGCTCCAATTGATGGGAATCTAGACTCTGAGGTGAAATTAAGCTGTTTTA
>JAYKHH010000592.1:0-7497 GCA_035285265.1 Leptolyngbyaceae cyanobacterium
AAACCCGCCCAATCCTCTGGATTAAAGGGGTCATACCAGAAATATTCCGGTACATGCATCCGGTTTTGGTAGATCAGCTTCTTCACCCCCTTATCGACCTCTGCGGTACTTTCTGATAACAGTTCAATCACCACATCCGGGGTTTTCCCTTCTTCCCAACTCACCCAACTCCGTCGCTCTCCCTTGGGCACATCCACTACCGCAAAGAAATCTGGCCCCTTGAAATCCTGATTTTTGACCTGCGCCATGCTGTAGTAGACAAACATATTGCCTCCTACATAGCCATCGTCTCTGGCTTCTAACCAAGGCACGAGTGCATCCGTTAACAGTTGTAGCTGCACCTTATGGCGTTCGGTCTCCATCGGTTCTCCATCGTCGCAGGGCAACTCATACTGAGTTGGGGGTAGCTGAATTGCAAAGTCTGTGGCAGCAGAGGTTATCGTCATTTGCTGTCCCTCAAGTTTTTTTCCATTCTAAGGCTAGCCGTTGTATTTCCTAGAGATGGCCCCTGCTTCCGAAAGCCAGCGGTCTTCCTAGTTCCAAAAATTCCCCTAACACTCCACGATCTGCCTCTTAGCCCTGATCAGATCCAACCACGGGCAGAGAGAAACTGTGATCCTGCTTCCTACACTTCACAGTGGGTGGGACTAGGGTTTTGCGGATCCTCTTTCCTAAAATTTCATCTCTCAAATCTGACTGAAGCTTGCAATTCACCTTTACAGATTCGTCTTTACAGATGTGCCTTTACAGAGGAGATATTTAAAAATGTCCATAAAGCATCAGGATTCTATAAATTTACTAAAGAAATTATCTAAAAAGCTAACGGCTATTGTAGGACTGGCAGGTACGGGGATCGTGCTTGGTTTTCCTGCTTTAGCCCAAACAAATCCTCGGCCCAGTATTTTTAACGAAGCACCCTATAATCAACGGCTGAATACTCAGGGATCACCCAACCAGATATCCCCTACTCAAATGCCTCCTACTCAGGTGGCTCCCGGCATGAGTCAGGTTACCCCCAATCCCTGTCCTCCTGGAATGCGACCCAATACTCCTGGCACAAACCTATCGGGAAATGGGCAAGCAGGTGAACCTGGAGGTCAAATTTCTCAAGGGATGCCCTCCGCTACCGCTGAAGCACCTAGTCAGTCTGGAGGCATTTACCAAGTGGTGCCATCCCCTGATACTGGCACTGAGCAGCCCGGAGAACCGGGACAGATTTACCAAATCATTCCCGTTCCTGGTACTGAGCAACCGATCACACCGGGCACTGAATTGCCTACGGAAACTGGAGTTGAGCCAGTCTCCCCAGCAGTTTCTCCCACTCAGCAAGCAAATCAGTCTATCCTGCAACTCGCGAATATTATTCCCGTTCCTCCCAGTGTGGATCCGGATACTAGAACGAGGGGCATCACCACAGCCGACCGAATTCCTACCGGAGAAATTCCTGACCCTAGCATTGGAGGCTTGGAAACCATGCCGGAAATTGCTCAACCGATTACGCAGTCCAGATCAGTTGAGCCTGAAGTTACCCCTCGCCCTGGCACGACCACGCCCAGACAAGAACCCATTACCCCTGAACCTCAATCCCTGGCACCTAGCTCTGGGAACATGGGATCAGAGGGGGCTGGCAATGTCCCCGAAAACCCATCTATTTCCGCACAATCGGGTGCTGCCGAGGTGTGTGTGCCCATCACAGAGTAGCGTTCTGCCAAGGCTTCGATCGCTCCCATTAATTGCACCTGGCTCCAGCCTTGGTAAAGATGGGCTGCGATCGCACATCCTCCGGCACCGACTCCTTCTTTGACGTAGCCTTGCTCATAGGCACGAAGTTGGGCATAGGCTGAATTCGCAAAACTCAACTGCGTTGCCAAGAGGGGAACGGCACCAATCGTTGTGGCTAGTCCGACGGTATCCCCTGTGGGGTCTTCCGCCACCCAGCGGGTGGTGCCCACGACAATTTGTTGGGGTTGCCAGTCTAACGAGTGAGTTTGGGCGATCGCCCGCGCTAGGGCGTACACCGCTAGCATTTGGGTGCCCCCAGCGAGTAAAACGCCACAACGACGACTGGCGGCGATCGCCATACCTGCTACCACCCCTTGCATCGGATCTCCCAGGGCCGCAACCAGTTCTAAAGGCGTTAGGGTCTGGCCATCAATCTGGGCCAAGCCTGCCTGGACTAATGCTAATTTTTGGGCATGGTTGCAGGTGGGATGACTGCTGTTGACTTTTCCGGCAGCCCTAAGCCCTAGAGCCATCAGTAGAGCTAAGGCCGTGGTCGTTCCACCCACCACACACTCACCAATCATTAGATAGCTACCGGGAAACTGGTGGGCTAATTTTTCACCCCAGTCTAAACCCTGTTGGAAGAGATGCTGAACTGTAGCTAAATCTAAGGCATGACCTTGGCTTAGGCAGGTGGCGGGTGTCCCCCCTAAATCAATGTGGGGTACGGAGGGAGCCTGGGGCAACCCTGCGTTAAATACGTACAGCGGGATTGATTGAGCAGCAATCACGGCACGGGAAATCAGCACCGGAGAGGCCCCGGCATGGAGGGGCGGCAAGGGATATTGGGGATGGGGTTGAGGGCCATTGAACAAAAATTCCGCATCGGCGATCGCGGTGTACTGACGATCTAAAGGAGTCGCTCCCGCCGCCGAAATGCCTGGAATTAAAGCGGTTGCAGTGAACCCCAACACACAGGCAAAGATAGGTAGACGATGCTGGTACCGTTGCAGCCATTGCTGGGCCAGCTCGGATTGGGTATAAACCCGAATTAAAGGGAAACCTACTGAATTGCTAGACAAAACGAGATGTGAATAGTTCTGATGGAATACGTTTATGGGGCAATAACAAGTGATCAATCATTTGGTTTCGCAAATCCTTGGAAGAGTAGCTATCGCCGCGCATACACTCTAATAACAGGACATTGGCATAGAAATAATCTTCTAAAATCTTGAGATGCTCACTGGAGAGCCTTACATCATAGCCAATATCCAAATATAAAATCATCAAGGCTTTCAGTTTGCCTGCCCATTCCTGCCATTCCCAAGCAGGAGCCGCGTTAGAGGGAAACGACTCTTTTAAGAAAGTTAGTTCATCAGCTAAGTCATTGTATTGTAGCGATCTAGCAGTCTCAATAATATCTTGTTCTCTCTGCCCATAATCGAGATCTGCTGCCTCTTCAGCTTGGAGATTGATACTTGACTGACTTTTAACAGGTAAGCTTTCCTTGCTAATTACAATTTTACCTTTGGGCTTGGAGATAGTAATCGTTCCTTTCTCCTTATCGACTAAAATTCCCTCCTGAAGTCTGGCAGTGAGGCTAAATTCATGAACCGGCAATTCCTTGCTCAGTAAAGGACTAATCTCATGGGTTGTCCGATCTGGCTCCTGAATTTTATGGAGGGCTTTCGTATAGGTGTCAACCAAGGTTAAGGCAAAATCAGACATGGGCGATCGCTGAATCAGTTTACATTCTTGATGATTGATTTCTCTTAAATGAGAGGCAAGTTGTTGAATCAAGATGAAATCAGCCCTGGTTTTATAGTTTACCTGATGGCTCGTATATAAGTTAAATTCTTGATCGGTAGCCAAATAAAATGCTCGCCATGAACTCGATGCAACCCCATGCAATCGAGTCACCCTATCCAACCAACCTAATAGTTCTTGAAAAACCTGAGGTCTGACCAACAAATTAATCTGAAAAAATATCATTTTCAGAAACTCATCTGCATTAGCCAGTCGCCCTGAAATCATTAGAAATACCTGTCGCCACTGGCGGTCTATGATTCTTCTCACAATCACAGTATGCATCGCTTCCGGCGTACGATTTTCTACAATATGCTGAGCCGTGAAGTATTCCTGAAAGCTTAAATGGGAGAAGGAATAGATGTCTTTAGCTTGTTCAACCAACAATCCATACTTAGTCTCAATCGTTTTTAATATTGCCTGACTATCAAACTCTAAGGTTTCAGGATTAATGCCAGGAATATTTTGAATGAAATTACGAATGAGTTCTTCTAACTCCTTGCGCTGCCAAAAAAACTTTTGTGGCTCCTGGCTAAAACCGTCATAGGCTATCTGCCCCAACAGGGTGATTTCTCGCTGACGAATTAAGCCATTATTATAAATTGAATCACGCTCAATCCTACGACTGGCATCCCATTTACGTAAAAGTATATTGACGGCTTCTTCGTGTAACCAATAGCGATTTCTTGGGAATTCATAGCTGTCCCCAAATACTAAGCACAGCATGGTTAGTAGTAAGGGATTAGAAACCAGTTCTTTAACAGATCGATCTTCTTCCAATTTTGTTAAAAATCTCTCTGCCAATTCTGGTTCTTGACGGATTTCAAACCAACCTTTCACAAACCTGGAAACTTGATCCCCATCAAAAGCTGCTATTCCTACTTCCGTGAAATCCTTAAAAACATACTCTGATGCACCCAGACGGCAAGTCATCACAAAGCGATTGTGGGGATATTTTTCTAGAAATCGATCAATCGCCCTGTACACCTTACTGACTTTTGATTCTACAATTTCGTCTAATCCATCCAGGAGAATCAAGCACTTCCCTTCTTGTAGAAGGGATTGAACGAGTTGGATAGGGTCCTGAATACAGGTTGAAAACTCTTTTGTAATTGTCTTGGTAAGACTTAATTTACTCTTGCTTTCTGAAAAGTTCTTTAGCGAGATAAATACAGGGATTACGGGTTCTGCTAATTCCTGTTCAGGATGGATTGCCAAATGTTTTAGGAATGTGGTCTTACCAGCTCCTGGATGACCCCAAATCAACAGCTTTCGATAACGCCTAACAGCATCTAATGCCATTACTCTTCTGTCAGACAATCCAGAATTAAAGCAGTTAAAGCTCTTGTCTTCCTGGGATAAATCAGATAAAAGTTCTGCAATGGTTTTGTGTTTACGTCCTTTGATTTTTTCTAAAATGTTGACCGTGGCATAAATACTGTCTAATTCCACAGGATGGGCCATATTCAGCACCTTCATGGTGCCACATTTGCGCCGAATATACTGTTGATAACAGGGGTACCAATCTTCGGTGCTATCCAAGTTTTCCTGGTCTTTTTTTTCTGAGGTTTCGTTCTGTCTTAGGGCTTCTTGATAGCTACTACAGTCCAGTAGAACCCTGCATAGGTAGTTGAGGTTCTTTTCTTTCATCTTGACAGCTTGAGTTGCATTAAAGAAGCTACGAACGGTTCTACTCGAAATTAGATCGGATGCAACCTCGTCTCGACCCTGAACCACTTGGTTTAAGGCTGGAATCAGTAAGCTGGGCGAGCTACCAAACTTTTCTGCGTAAGCTTGCCTTAAGCGTTCAAATAGTCTCTGCTCAACTGTAATTGCTGCCATTGCCGTCTTTGAGTGCCTCTCTAAAATCCTATGATCTTAAGCATCCGTAACCTACTTAGCCTACAAGTTTTTGTGATGGATTGCTGTCAACCCTATAACCTTTGCCGTACAATTCTGTTTTGATCCAGTCTTCCTACCTAACCGTCGAAGGTGTTTGCAGAATCTTCAGGTGGGGACAGTCATAGTCAGGGAAAGACAAATCCTCTAGATAGGTCTATATAGGGCAACTCTGTCGAGCTGGCTCGATGGCGTGGGTTGTTGTGAGTAGCGCTGGAACCATGATTTCTTTTGCATACGAAATTTCCGCATCTTCTGGGTAAAATAAAATGTACAGACCTTGATTTTTCCAAAGATAGAACTTATACAGTATTCCTAATGCCGTTTAATGCCGTAAAATGCCGCATAGACTCTTAAATTCTTCCTATAAGAAACGTATGAAGCTTCATCTACGCTCGCCATCATCATCTACGCCTCCTGTGTTAGAGCATTGCTTGTTGTCCTGGAATTGGGATGCGCCAAAACCTCATAACTTCATTGACGGTTTGAGTGAAAGTGCTTGCCTGATTAGGGGAGCCTCCCAGATCAACTACGCGAACCAGTCTATGCTGGATCTGTTAGGTTACAGCCGTGGGGAAATTCAAGGTACCTGCCTCCTCACATTGATGGACAGGGCAGCCCATGCCACCCTGCAGCAAGCTCAACAAAAATCTCAGGATGGGCTCCCAGAACGTTTTGAGTGCCAGTTTCGTCGTAAAGATGGCTCGGTAATTGAGGTCAGAGTGTCGATAAGCCCCATCTTGGGTCAAACTGGGGAGTGGCTCGGCAGCATGGTGATGCTGATTGATATCACAGAACAAAAGCGGATGGAGGCAGAATACGCGCAACTCATTGCCTATAAACACAAGGCGCAGGAAGAGGCAGCTACCGTCAAACACCTCACAGAAACGCTCATGCACCTCTCCTATGAATTGCGATCGCCCCTACAACTAATGCTGGGTTGGGCAAGTTTGCTGCGTCAACATGAATTGGATCAATCCACCACGGCTCAGGCTCTTGCGACTATTGAACGTCATGCTAAGGCCCAAGCGAAGATTATTCAAGGCATTCACGACATACCGGAATTAGCTCGTCTGAATTCCAATTCGCTGCACTTTTAAGCCCACCAGACCTCCGACCCCGCCTATGCAGAAGGGGGGCGGTATTCCCTAGCTCTGGTGAACCCCCTATAGCCATTCTGAAGCACTTAGATTACTCTGGAGCTAACTTTTTAGTTGGTGTGAGAGAAGGAGTCAATCAGAATGCGGAGTTACAAGCCTAGTCTGGATATTGCATCGTCAGTGCCGGAGCAACCAGTCAGTTGCTCTGCAACCCAGCGGGCTTGGGTAGAAGTGAATTTAGGAGCACTGGCCCATAATGTTCAACAAATCAGAACTTTATTGGCTCCTCAGACAGCTCTAATGGCCGTGGTAAAAGCAGATGCCTATGGACATGGAGCGATTACCGTTGCTCAAACGGTGCTAGAACAGGGTGCAAGTTGGCTAGGGGTTGCTACCATCCCAGAAGGCATTGAACTGCGAGAAGCAGGCATAGAAGCCCCAATTTTAGTGTTGGGAGCCACCTATACCCCTGAACAAATTCGAGCGATCGCCCATTGGCAGTTACAACCCACCCTTTGCAGTCCCAAACAAGCGTTAGTCTTTGCAGAGGTTCTCGGTAGTATCGCCCCCAGTTCTCCCCTCTCTGTCCACATCAAGTTTGATACGGGGATGTCGCGGTTGGGTACGTCCTGGCAGGAGGCGGTGGAGTTTGTCCAATTAGTCCAACGCTTACCCCATTTACGAATTGCCAGTATCTACTCTCACCTAGCCACGGCAGATAGTTTTGATCAAACGGTGATGCGGCAGCAACAGCAGCGATTCCAACAAATGCTGAAGCAACTTGTCCAGGAATTTGACCAGATCAAAACCACTTACGGAACGCTACCCCTGTTCCATTTAGCCAATTCCGCTGCTGCTTTAACCGATGAGTCGTTGCACTATGACTTGGTACGGGCAGGTCTTGCTATTTATGGTCTTTATCCGGCAGAACATTTGAAGGAGGCGATCGCCCTCCAACCCGTCTTGGCAG
>JAYKHH010000593.1:0-6348 GCA_035285265.1 Leptolyngbyaceae cyanobacterium
GAACAATTCGACGCGGTGATTCACTGGGATGACACACGAGCTGTTGAACCCTTGGATCGCCCTGAGCAAGAAAAACCTGATCTGGAAGTCCCCGAAACCTTTCCTTCTGCCCTATAAGCCATCAGCTACAGACCCTTTCAGGAGCTAACCCCATGAGCCTCCTTTCCATTGATGAACTCACCGCCTTGGTGGAGCAGTCTCAGGCAGTCTCAGTCTCGATCTATATGCCCACCTATCGCCTAGGGCCAGAGATCCAGCAACATCCAATTCGCTTTAAGAATTTGATCAAAGAAGCAGAAGCCCAGCTACAAGCCTATGGTCTGCGCTCTACAGAGGCCCGATCCCTGCTAGAACCTGCCCTAGCCCTTGATGATGATGAGTTTTGGCAACATCAGGAGGAAGGATTGGCTGTCTTTATAGCCAAGGGGTTTTTACGGGTCTATCGCCTACCCACGAGGTTTGAAGCATTGGTAGTAGTGGGCGATCGCTTCCATCTCAAGCCATTACTTCCTTTCCTAACGGGCGATGGCACCTTTTATGTATTAACCCTGAACCAAGAACACGCCCGATTGCTGAAGGGCAGTCGTTATCGAGTCCAGGAAATTGAGGTGGAAGGGATGCCTGCCAATCTGGAGTCAGCCCTACTCAATGAGGAAACTTCTAAAACCGGGCAATTCCGCGTTAGTACTTCTAGGGGAGGGACGCGAAATCCATTTCCGCAACCCGGTTCTTTCCACGGTGAAGGCAGTCCCGATCGCGACAATCCCAAAACCGATATCTTGCAATACTTCTACCAAGTCGATCAAGCAGTGGAGCAATATCTCCACGATCGCCACGAACCTCTTGTCCTCGCTGGGGTAGAGTATCTGCTGCCCATTTATCAAGAGGCCAATACTTACCCCTACTTGATTGACGCAGGCATAACGGGGAATCCCCAACTCCTAAAGCCAGAGGAACTGCACGACCAAGCCTGGGCGATCGTGGAGCCTTATTTTCTACAATCCCAGCAGAATGCTGTAGATTACTACAGAACCCTCGCAGGAACGGGGCAAACCTCCACGGATATCAGGGAGGTTGTACCTGCGGCTACCTACGGACGGGTAGAGCAGTTATTTGTCGCCGTGGGAGTTCAGCAATGGGGGCGTTTCGATCCCACGACTACTGAGATGCACCTGCACCCCACTGAGGAGACAGGAGACGAGGATCTCCTCGATACTGCTGCCATTCAAACCCTGCTTCACGGTGGCACCGTCTATGCCGTGGAACCAGAGCGCGTGCCAGAAACCGCACCCTTAGCAGCGGTATTTCGCTACTAAGGGATTTGCAATTAAATAGTGTACCCAGCGTAGGATGGGTTAGGCGCTAGCCGTAACGCATCATGGGGATTTTATTTTCGCGCAAGTCCCTAAGGAGTTCGGTACTAAATTGGCTCAATTGGATGAATGCTATTACAACAAAATTTCAGATTCCTGGGGCTTGTACAAGGGCCACAGTCCCTGCGTACGCTATTCCCTAGCGACATCAATTTTGACTCATTTACTTCGACTAATTTACCTTTTGCCGCATCGACTTTTGCCGCATCGACATTAATAGCCCCAACCATATCCGAGCAGGTTCGTCGTAAAAGGTAAAAATGTCTCCATAGGCAACACTAGCATCCCTATGGTGAAGCCAATGCCGCTCAGGGGTTGTAATGCATAAAATATTACAGATATTCTTTAAGGGAGTAGGGGTTGGCCAATCTAGGAGAGAAACGTGCCGCCAAGTAACATGGAGTTCACCGAGAACTAATCCGAGAAGAGTGCCCACCGGAGAAATTTGCCATAACCAAGGTGTAAAAATACAATAGGAAAGGGCAGGTAACATCCCATTTAAAAGCACCCAGGGGTTCTTAGTCAAAACAGCATAGCGAAGAAAATTACGGTTTTTGCTGTGGTGGACGATGTTGTGAAACTTCCCAAACACATGCTCAGGTACATGGTAAAGGAAGGTAGCTACAAAGTCGCCTGCTAGTAAGAGCAGAAACGCTACTAAAACAGCCAGCACACTCGCGTTAACTATTTCCAAAGTCTTAAACCCTCACAACCACAAGTCATCTTAGGGGCGGTTCAAAAAGCGTTTGAGACAGGGGGGCGATCGGTTTCAGTTCATTGCATCTCAGAAAGGAGAGACGTTTGAGCTAACTCATGTTCTAATGAACCAATTCGCGAACTTAGCCCAGTTTCCACTTTCTAAACGGCTTCCAGCGCCCCCATCATAGGCAAGTTAGTTAAAGTATTATTTATGATCCGATTAAGAGGCTATAGAGAATATTCTTGATTGTGGGTGGGATAGGGGCGATCGCTATCATTCTGACCGAGAGCACCCACCATGACCATCTTCCTGAGAGGGTGTTTGAAAAGTCCCCAACGGTGATATGAATGACCCCAAGCTCGATGTCTACCCACGGTGGAATGAGGCTTGGAAGGCTTTTCTCGGAGGCGTGATCCGAAATTTTGTAACGTCACGCTCCCCTTTTCAAACACCCTCTGAGACGGATTGTGGATTGCATGATCTCGCCCCCCGTTTTCAATCTTGGCTGAGTCAGCCCACAGTTGGGGTCAGACAGCTTACGGTACCCCCTCATAGTTGACCCAACCTCTAAAGTCCTGAGGATGATAATCTAAGGTCACAGCGTATAAATTGAGGAGGTTGCATGTCCATCAATGATCACTCAACCACGACTTCCATTCAGATCACATTTCATTATATGAACGGTCAGTCAGAGTCGTTTAGTGTGTCTTCGCCTGTGGACGAAGCAGGAACATTGACTCAACAGGATATCCAACAAGAAATTCGCCAGTTTCTCAAAGAAGATTGGTGGATGTTAAAGCTTATGGATGAGACAGTCGTGATCCAAGCAAGCAATGTACTCAAAGTTGAGATCAAGCCTCCCATGGCTAGTATCCAAGGGCATGGAGTCCTTTCTAATGCTCAACGAGTGACTGCTTTAAATCGAATTCGCTAAATTCTCTGACCTGAGATCGGTTTTGGTGATAGAGAACGGGGCCGTTTAGAGTTAGGCTGGGTGCCAGCCAGGGATGATTCTCTGGCAACAAAATCTGAACGGTGCTCAATCATGACTTGACTTCGGCAGGAATTAGGTTTGGTAGCCTAGGTGGCAAATTTTGAGATGAAGATGGAGTTGAAATTCTGGGGTGATTTTTGAGCGCGATAGTCTCTATAACTAAAGAGAAGTTCCCTAGAGAAGTTCTCTTTGATTTCCCCATTGATCCAGCTATTTACCCAAAATTTATGCCTCACCTACACCCTGCTGTTAGTTTAATTCGCGCTAATTCCTATGACCGAGTAACTTTAGGAAAGTCCTTGGAGACTCTCCTGGAACCACTCGGTGGCATCTCAGCAATTGTTAAACCGGGCGATCGCGTCCTCCTTAAACCCAATCTGCTGACGGGTTCCCGTCCCGGCAAAGAATGTATTACTCGCCCAGAGTTGGTATTCTGCGTGGCTCAAATGGTACGAGCGGCTGGCGGAAAGCCCTTTCTAGGAGATAGCCCCGCTTTTGGCAGTGCCCAGGGCGTTGCTAAAAACAATGGATATCTGCCCCTGCTCAAAGAACTCGATATACCCATCGTGGAGTTCCACGGCAAGCGCTATGAAACGGTAAGCGAAAACTTCAATCATCTTTTGCTTTCCAAGGAAGCAATGGAAGCCGATGTCGTGATTAATCTACCAAAGATTAAATCTCATATGCAGCTCACGATAACCTTGGGGGTAAAAAATTTGTTTGGCTGTGTTCCTGGCAAAATGAAAGCCTGGTGGCACATGGAAGCAGGTAAAGATGCCAATCGGTTTGGGGAAATGCTGGTACAAACTGCACAGGCGATCGCACCCGCTTTAACGATTGCGGATGGCATCATTGGTCATCAAGGCAATGGGCCAAGTGGAGGTGAACCGCGTTTCCTAGGAGTACTAGCAGCCTCCAATGATGTCTTTGCCTTAGATCGGGCCTTGGTAGACATGCTCAGTATTGACCCAGCCACCGTACCCGTGATTACAGCCTCTCAACGCTTAGGACTGTGCCCAGACCTAAATGCAATTGAGTTTCCTCATCTTAATTCCGCAGATCTCAAGATCGATGATTGGCAGCTTCCCAGCGCCATGATGCCGATTGATTTTGGGATGCCGCGTGTGATTAAGTCCACCTTCCGTCACCTTTACATCCGATTCATCAAAGAGCCCATGACGGCCTACGCGGGCCGTTAAACAGGTGTCAGGTGTCAGGTGCCAGGGGAGGATGGGGAAGGATCACCTCGTAGGGGCGGAGCATCCGGCAGAAGGTATCAACACTGTGCTCAGAATGCCGGCCCGGATGCTCCGCCCTCCCCAGATTAAGGTTAGGAGTTAGGCTTCGCCTTTGTGTAGCGCAGGCATCTTGCCTGCTTTAGAAACCCTTCATGCAGCAATGATGGCAATTACAGGCTGGCCGTTTTGCCTGTTTCAGCTTGGGTAGGGATAGGTTGAACTTCGGTGTAACCCATCTGGCTAGCGATCGCACGCAGCATGGAAATCTGGTTCTCAAAGCTTAAGCTTTCCACTTGAGCCAGCAAGTTCTGGATGGTTTCAGAGGCTTGATAGTTGGGAGGCATCCCCACCACCGTGTTCCCCATTGCCTGTGCCCAGGCAAACCAAACCATGAGCTGGTTATTCTCTCTCAAAGACCCATAGGCACGGGAATATTCTGTTGCTTCCCGGTTAACGATTTGACGCATGATTGTGAGTTGCTCCTGCTCAGACAGATCGTAGTAATTGCCTAACAGGAGTGGAGCCAAGTTAGGGTCAGTGGCTGTAGGAGCTGCTGGCGTAATGGATTTCCCCATTTTTTCGTAAATGAGATAAAGGAGCCCTAGCTTGGCATCTGTATCTAGATTTTCAAAGGCATCTACTGCCCTTCTCGTGTCTTCTTGAACATATTGAGTCTTGTTCTCATTGGATTCAACAGTCATACAATTATCTCCACAGCGTTTGAGTCCAGACTGGCGCAAGGGTCTGGGATTGATAGGAGGATCTGAGTTGGGGCGATTGGGTGGTCAGCTTGTAACCCCCTCCAAGTAATGAAGCCCTCAAGTGGGATCAGTCCATGAATACCAAACTTGCTCCTAACCAGTCGCCCTTCAGGAGAGGGAGCTTGGTTTGTCTAGAGGGAAACGAAAATCCCTCTTACGACTGAGGTAACCAATCTATCCCAAGAGACTCTGATCTGATCGGGTGGTTTTGTTAGAGTCACCTCAGTAGATCGTTTGCAAGAGTTAGGTTAGAGACGAAAGATCTTGTCCTCAGCCATCAAGACTTTTGCAAGCAGTTTTCGTATAAAAAATTTATAGGAGTTCAGTATGGCTGAGCCTAAAACTGACTTAGAAAGCACTCAAGCTCAAACCTACGATTCTCAACAACTATCTGAGGAGATCGCAACAGGAGAAACGAAAGTACCCAAGGTAAATGTAGATGCCGACTATAACGCTGCTCAAGAATTTAGTAGCAGTGAAATTGACCAAACCCGTGCAGGAGATGAAGCGGCAGCGGCAGCCGTTGCACCTCAGCATGAAGTTCCTGCACCCGAAGAAACCACCTTTACCGCCGAACCGACTGGAAATCCTGACGAGTTTATCGACATTGCTAAAGAAGTCAGCCCCTTTCCCAGTGGGTCAACCAATGTGACGGATGAGTTAGTTCAGAAGGCGATCGATAAGAGTCAGCCTGTTCAGTAGTACCTGCGGTTGAGCGAGTTGTACGGATTTAAAGGTGTCAGATGTCAGGGCGAGTATGACTGATTCCTCATCAAGTCAACGGTTTTAGACCTGGAAAGTCCTTTAGGCAACCTGATGCTTGGAAAAAAGTGATCCCTCTAGAGACGAGCTTGATCGTCTCTATTTTTTATGGGTAAATTACAAGAAAAAACCTACCCCTCTTAGTGGATGGAGGGATAGGCAGTTGTACTGAGGTCAATCCACCATTCATCTCAGCAATAGAAAAAGCTTCTTACCTCTATCTAAGGATAAGTGTTGGAAGAGGTGCAATAGGAACAAGTAGGCAGACCTACCCCTGCAAAAATGCCCACACCTGACACCCGATCCCTAATCCCACGTGAATTCGATAGCCCTATTTTGCGTGCGCTTCGCGCACGCAAAATAGGGTTTTTAGGAGGTTTTCGCTCCGCGAAAACCTCCTAAAAACCCTTTCGTCGAACTGACGTTAAATTGCTCAACGGCGAAGTATCGCTGACAACGATCATAGCCAGCCCTTCGCGTGCAGATGCTTTAAATCTTCCTGAAATTCAGCCACATCATA
>JAYKHH010000594.1:0-4796 GCA_035285265.1 Leptolyngbyaceae cyanobacterium
CCCAAACCACCAAAGCCTCCCTTAGCCAAAGATCATAAACATCCCCAGGTTTCTACTGCCAAAATTCTATCTCCTAGCTAAATAACACTTAGACAGGTATCAGTAAATCTCCTATGGGCTAAGGCAAACCGTTCAATTCCCGCTAGGTCAGTGTGCAGTTCAATGGAATGATAGCTTCCCTGTTGGGATAGTAACTGCAGCACCGCTGGCCCCTGTCCCGCCATCATTTCAATTAGCAAAAGACCTCCTGGCTTTAGATAATCTGGCACTTGGGTTACCAAGTGCCGGATGGCTGCTAGTCCGTCGGGGCCACCGTCTAGTGCTAAGTGTGGTTCATGCCAAGCCACCTCGGGCTGGAGTTCTGGCACTAACGCACTAGGAATGTAGGGCGGATTGGAGACGATGCCACTGAACCGACCTTTGAGGTGGTGTAAAGGCTCTAGCCAAGAACCCTGATAGAACTGAATCTGCTCAGCTAAATTCAACTGCTGAGCGTTGAGTTGGGCAATTTTCAGGGCGGCGGTGCTTGTGTCTACGGCATGAATTAAGCCATCTGGAAATGCTGTGGCTAAACCTAGGGCGATCGCACCACTCCCTGTTCCCAAGTCAGCCCAATGGGATGTTTCTAGACTAGGTTTTTGGAGTTGGGTGGCAGCGATCGCTAAATCAATCAAGATTTCAGTTTCAGGGCGGGGAATTAACACCGCAGGCGACACCCTCAAGACAAAATGCCGCCAATGCACCCTGCCGATTAGATACTGCACCGGAACTCGTGCTTGCAGTCGTTGTTGCCAAAGCTGTTCCAGTCCCGACAACGGCAATTTGAGCTGAATTTGAAGTTGGTGCTGGAAAGATCCGAGCCGCAGCGCTAAGCGATCTAGTTCCGCTACTTCCTGGAGCAACCACTCTAGTTCAGCTATAGGGACTGTGTGGGCGATCGCCTGCCCCCGCGCTTCCACCCACCAGTCCCATAGTTCTATCCCTGCAATAAAATAAGCTTGCCCCTCTTTCTGCAAAGGAGGCAAGCCTAAGTCTAGATTTGGGAAGCCGTCCATAGGTTCAGTAGTTACTAAGGAACTAGCTTAACCTTAACCCTTTCTGCATCAGGGATGAGAAGGAAGCAGCGGAAACGCAGAGAGGGAAAGACCTAAGAATACATCTATACCGATCCCTGAATCCCAAATCTTTCTTCCTACTTCTTAGGAGCAGGCGTTGCTGGCTTAGACTGAGTGGGTGCGGGTGACAGCTTACCAGGTGCAGGTGTGCTGGCTGGATTGAGCGATCGCACAAACTCTAAAGACTCCTGAGGCGGAATCAACACCAGTTGATTGAGCTGAGCATTATCGCTGGTTTGCAGCGTTTGAATCATGCCTTCCAAATTTACAACCTGAATATTAACGGTTGAAGTCAGGCTAGGCTGTTGCTGTTTAAAGCGGTCTAGCAAACCTTGCAATTCTTCTTTTTTGAAGAAAACAGGAATAATTTGCTCCTTACCCTGCTGAATGGTCAAATACCCCTGCTCCTTACCACCTCTAGCAATAAACAGAGGCACCCCATTAAATTGACTGGGGGCTTGTCCAGCTTTCTTCAGCAAATCCATAGCGGTATCAACTTGCTTTTTCATCGGCACAAAAGCAAAATCCAACCGATCTGGCTTGTTTTTAGAAGCCTGCTCTAGTTGATAAACTTCACCCAGAGACACAGGAACTACCCGCACATTCTTGGCCAATTCTGGGTTCTTAGTTTTAAGGCTATCTAGAAACGCTTGTGCATCTTTCTGGCTAATAAACACCCCAGATACAGGGGGAGTATTTTGTCCGGCAGGGGCTGCAGCGACCAAGGGAGCGCCTTTAGCGTCTGCTAGAGCAAAGACAGGTACAGGACGCAGTTTCTGCAAGATCTGGTCTTCTGGCAAAGCCAGAGTCCGCATACTCCCAAGCGTAGAGGAACCTAACAAGGCACCTCCAACTAAGCCCAACATCATACTCCAGCGAACAAATAACTTCATGATTGCTCCAGAAATTAATTCTTGTGACAAAGCTTAAACGTCAAATTTCAACTAATGCTTAGTTCGCGATCAGAAAATTTTTAGATGAGCTATCTCCTGACCTACTCTAATACATCCGTTACTAATTCAATTGATTCATCCTAAAGGATAAAGTTTCTGAATTGTAGCGAGTTGATCTTAAACCAAGGGGGAAATTTTCACCCCCGTGCTTGCCCGATGACCTGAAAGAAATCTCACTGTGCTTGCCCCTACAGCCTTTCTCTAGCCACTCAGGAACCTATTGAAAGCCTAAAAATAGCCAACTTTGAATCATGCCAATTGCAAGAGAAACCTGAGAAAAGAATCTTGTATTTACCTCTATTGAGCGAATTAAAAATCAGATAAATGCTTATTTTAAGTCTAGGTTTTCGTGAATCGGGATGACAGGATTTGAACCTGCGACATCCTGCTCCCAAAGCAGGCGCGCTACCAAGCTGCGCTACATCCCGTTGAATGCACATACTAGAGTAGTATAGCCCACCTAGGATTTTTAGGGACGTACCATCCTGAAAAACTCATAGAGAACCATCGAAGTCTAGTCTGGATACCAAAACATCCCTTTAATTCCTTCTGGATCAGACATGAAGCCCAGATTTCTATAAAAATCTACTACCTGAGGATCAGCAAATAAGGTAATGTTGCTGATATCTTCGCTGCGTAGTTTCTTGATGATGTATTTCATCAGAGCTTTCCCTAAGCCTTTGCTTTGGAACTCTGGATGAACGACAACATCCCAGATGGTTGCATTAAAGGCATGATCCGATGTAGCTCGGGAAAAGCCAATGAGTCGTCGCTGGGTGCCCCGCTGTTCCCACATCGAAACCACCAGGAAACTGTGCTGAATTGCTTTTTTGACTTTCCGCAAAGGACGCCGAGACCATCCAACTGCGTCACAGAGTTCTTCCAACTCATAGAGGTCAATCTCCCGTTCGACACTAAAAAAGATCCGAGAGTTAACGTTGGCATGAGTACGGAGCATCTCCATACGCCCATCACCAGAAGTGGAGACGGAATTCTTCCCACTTCCAGCACCCCCCTCAACCTGTGTTGTTCTGGGTGCAGAGGCAGCATCTGTGCTGCTAAACAAGCTTTTCCAAAAACCCATGCAGACCTAGAGGTAGTAGAAGTTAGATGGCAGTACTAGCTAGTATATCCCCCGTACCTTCCTGTCATTGCTTCTCTGGTGACAGAGATTGGCAAATCGGTAGATAAAAGTTTTTCGTTATCAGCGAGAAACATGCATTATGTAACTGTATAGGAAATTGAACTAATTTAAGTATTTAAGCGATCGATTCCTGGTTCTATTTTATCTGGGCTTCTAGCCTGTAATCTGGGCTTCTACGTTGGCAAGCGAGTTCTACAAATTATGACCTCGGGTTTGAAATCATCCACACTAGAACTGCTGAAACGCTTTAATCGGGCTTTTCCCCAGTTTTATGAGCAATTTGTTAGCAGCGAAATTCAGTTGCAGAACCTGAGGCTGGCTTACCAGCTTTATAAGACGCAGCAAGCTGTGATTGAGCTGAAACCAGAAGGCACTAAAAGTGCTCTGCACTTTGCTTACCGCAATCAGTCTTTTCTGCTGAGTGATATTTTTGGCGTGTTGGCAGCCTATGGTCTCACGATTCATAGTTTGAGCCTGTATGGCCAGATTTACCCCCCCATGTTGGTGTTTGTTAAATTGGTCATTTCCCGTGGGGGAAAGGCTCTATCGGGTAAAACTGCCGAAAATGTCTATCGAGCGGTTCGAGAAGCCTTGGCAGGACGGTTTGAAGTTGAAGAAATGCTAGCGGTTGAGTTCAACTTAGATGCAGGGCTAGAGCAGGTAGAAACTGAATTCTATGTAGACCCTGTTTTCCACCTCCCGGCCCTGTTAATTGAAGCCGATAACCAACCCGGTTTGTTTTACAAGGTCATGTATGCTATCTGGCAAGAAGATTTGCTGGTGGTGAATGCTAACTTGCTGGTTTGGCGAGGTCGAACTCGCCTGATTCTTTACCTGCTAGGCCCCAACGAGAATTTGATCCCAGAGTACTTGGGTCAAAAAATTGCTGAGGGTGTTCGTCAAAGGCTGCTGGGGAAATAAGTGCGGGGGGAGCTTCGACAAGCTCAGCTTGAATGGTTCGTCGTGAGCTTGTCGAACGGTAGTGCTGTGAACTCAAGCTGTTTTTAGGGATTTTTCAGTCATCCTCTGACGAAAGTTCGAGATAGGATAGAAGGATGGCCACCATTAATATCCTAGGAGTTCCGCATTTTTACGAACTGACGGCTCCTACTCCATCTACCCAAACTTTAGTTTTCATTCATGGCTGGCTATTAAGTCATGGATACTGGCAACCTGTAATTGATCAGTTGGCACCGGTTCATCAGTGCCTGTCCTACGACTTGCGAGGTTTTGGAGCTTCGCAAGCTAAGACACAAAAGCAGTCAGAAGCAGCGCTCCTACAATCGGACTCTGATTCCAAGTATGCTCCGGCGGCCTATGCCCAGGATCTGACGCATTTGCTGCAGCACCTGGATATTCAGAATGCTTGGTTGATTGGACACTCCTTAGGTGGCACGATCGCCCTCTGGGGGGCGGCCCAATCTCCGGAACGAGTCAGGGGAGTGATTTGCTTAAATGCTGGGGGCGGAATTTACCTGAAAGAGGAATTTGAGCGATTTCGGGTCGCAGGTCAACAAATCCTGAAGTTACGGCCCCAATGGCTCTGTTATTTACCCCTGCTGGACTTGTTATTTACAAGGGCGA
>JAYKHH010000595.1:0-2850 GCA_035285265.1 Leptolyngbyaceae cyanobacterium
AAAGAGACGATCGCTGCTTGGATTTTTCTGACTGAATTGACCAGGAAAATGCGTGAACTATTGTGCAAATCTTCTAAGCGCAGAACTCGTTCTTCTACCCTTCCTTGCTGTAAAAGCCAAGCCCGCATCGTGCCCGCTAATAACCCACACTGCACAGGAGGGGTATACCACTGTCCATCCTGTTCCACGATCAGATTGGCAATGCAGGACTCTGTTAGCTCTCCTCGTTCGTTCCACAACAACACATCGTCAAATTCTGAATAGGCTTGCTTTGCCTGCTCATAGATAGCTCGATGGGTAGTCTTATGATACAAAAACACATTGGAAGCCTCAATCGACTCCTTGGCAATGCCCACTCGTAGGGGACGAGAGCGATCGCAAGGGCTGAGGTATTCTGCTGACAACTGAATTTTGCCGGATTTAGAGATACGAAGACGGATTTTATGGGATGCAGAGGGGAGGGTAGAAGCGATCGCCCGCAATTGCGTTTGTACCTCATCCCAGTTCACCGCAAATGCAAAATAGGAAGCGGACGTTTGTAAGCGTTGGAGATGGAGATCTAGCAGGAAATATCCCGCTTCTGGAGTCCACAGGAGGGATTCCAGTAATTCAAAGGAAGGCTGGTGTTGGGTCAGGATCTTCGCTTTGGTGCAGCATTCCTCAAATTCATCGGTTTCTGCGGAATCCCAGACAATGCCACCCCCAACTCCATACTCTGCCTCCTGCTGAGTTTTATTAATTAATACGGTTCGGATCGCCACATTAAATTGAGCGCTGCGATCGGGGGTCAGAAATCCAATGGTGCCCGTATAAATGCGACGGGGGGAATCTTCTAGGTCGGCAATAATCTGCATGGTGCGAGATTTGGGCGCACCGGTAATGGAGGCACAGGGAAACAACGCTTGAACGATCTCTACCCAATTGGCATCCGTTCTGCACTGTACGGGAGAGGTCATTTGCCATACGGTTGGGTACTGCTCGACCTCAAACAAGTAGGGAACTTGCACAGTCCCTATCTGAGCAATGCGTCCCATATCGTTGCGGATCATGTCCACAATCATCAGGTTCTCAGCTTGATTTTTTTCTGAGTGCTGCAACGCTTCTGCCAGGTAGCGATCGCCCCTATAGTCCAAACCCCGTGGGGCAGTGCCTTTCATAGGACGACTGATTAAGGTGGTATCGCACCACTGAAAGAACAATTCGGGAGAGGCGCAACAAATTGCCCAGTCTTCTAGGTTAATAAAGGCTCCGTAGAGGCTCTTTTGGGCTTGGATCAATTGCAGAAAGTAACACCAAGGATCACCAGAGAAGGGCGATCGCAAACGAAACGAGAAGTTGACCTGATAGGTATTTCCCTGGGAAATATGGTTTTTAATTTGCTCAATGGCTTCTCGATAGCGCGATCGCGATAGGGAGGGTGTCCAGAGCAACGGCATAGAGGTTTCCGGTGGCGGATCGGGCAGGGTGATTACTTGGGGCTGAGTAAACAGTCCAAACCAAGCCAAGGGAAAATCGGTACCAGCTTGTACTTGACTGGGCTGAACTTGGAAGCTGGGATCAAAAGCAGGGGAGGCTTCGTAACTCATAAACCCAGCCGCATAATAGCCCTGCTGATCTACCTGTTGCTGAACTGTTTCTAGTAGAGGTGTTACTTCTAATGGACTGTAGGCTGTCAGAACCTCAACTGGACTATGGAAGTGCAACCAATGCTGGTTTTGGGCATCGTAAAGCACCACGCTATTGGGTTGCAAAGGGTTACGCAGAATTCCAGAACCTGACATTGATTCAATCGCTTGGCACAACTTTATTTATCTTTACAGATCACGCTCAAGCAAGAGATTTCTAAAGGGATGGGTATTTTTCCAGCGATAAGTATGAAAATCACGCCGATCTGTGCTTAAGATTCGACCGTCAGCCAGTTGTTCAGCTAAATGACTAGAGAAGCATCAGCTAAATCCATTGGAAGGTCAGCATACTGCTCCATCAGTTGTAACAAGCGCTCTTGATGGATGTCCTCTAGATTAAATGCCAGGAAAGCACCATCCCGATAGCTTTGGATAAAGCCAAGCTCAGCTTTGACCCCCCGACGTTTCAGAAGCAAATGGCATACTTCGGTCATCACTGGCCACGTTGTAATGAGGGGTTCGGTAAGCGTTAGAAACTTTTTTGTAGCCAACAAGTGATACTGGTCGGCATTATCTGCCAAAGCAACCCAAAAGCCAGTATCGGCAATGATCATACTTTGTTGCCCCAATCCAATTCTTGCTTGTAGTTAACTGATAAATCCCCTTCTCCTTGCAAACAACCCACAAAACCGTTGCGTTGTAGAATCTCTAAAGCTTTTGCGCCTACTGCCACCCGATGTCGATCATAAAACTCTTCAATAGCCAACATCAGGACAGTATCTATATCCTTTCCTAGGTTTTTCTGAAGCTGTTGGAGCTTTTGGTAGTCCTGAGATTCGAGTTCGACAGTGATTTTCATAAGCTCATTGATAACCGCTTAGAAATTAATTTTAGCGTTAGTCTAACTTCGACTTTGCTCAACATTGACTGGAACAAAGTCGAAGCCTGATACTTAACGCCTGACCCCTACTCATCGATTTGCCAGGGATCTTTGGTGACATTTTCGTCGAGGATTTGCTTGGGACGCATCATTAAGATCACCCGTCCCAACAGGGGAAGATCGGGGGTTTCTTCAAACCACTGGATCTGCAACTGATTGGCTTGTTCCACAATGTAGTAGTTTTCAGCATCCCAATCTCGTTCAGCTCGGTCTACCACCACGAGCACCTCTTCGGTTCTCCCAGGCAAGGAATTCGGTAGATCCTGACTATTAGACAGGATCACG
>JAYKHH010000596.1:0-6709 GCA_035285265.1 Leptolyngbyaceae cyanobacterium
TTAAATCATCAGCAGGATCAAACCTGCAATCACATAGGCAATCCCTACCACCAATTCCTTACCAATCCCATTTCCCAATTGATCCATCAAGTGGTCAGCGATCGCTAACAACGGTTCCCCTACCGCAAAGCCAATGATCACAGAAGCCATCATCGTAGTGGTGTACAGGGAATTCGACGACAGTAGATGCTGACGATCCACAATCAGGGGAATGGCTGACTGTTCAGCCGGAGCAAAAAACTGCGTCAGGGTAGAAACCAAGAACGTAACCGCCAACAACACACAAAAGCCTAAGGGTAGACCAGCCAAAGGTGCCCAGCCTTGAGAAACCCATAACAAAGCGGGTAGGAGCAACACCAAAGCACCGCGCAGTAGGTTCGTGACCACTAACACAGCCTTTTTTGACCATCGGTCTACATAAACGCCCGCCACGGAGCCAAAGAGTACAGCCGGAATGGTCGAGGCAATCATAATTGAAGAAACCCAGCCACTGATGGTCTGATCTGCGGCTTGAAACCGAGCATCAATCACCGCAATCATCAGCACCAAATAAACCTTGTCGGCGAGCTGAGAAAAAACTTGTCCACTCCAGAGGGCCAGGAAATTACGGTTTCTGAGCACCGGCAGAAAACCATGTTCTTCCTCGGTATCGGCTGGGGGGGAGCTACTGGGTAGGTGTTTCCCATTCCCATTCCCATTCCCATTCGTTTCGAGGGACGGTTGATTTAGACTGGGGGGGGCAGATGCCCCTTCTAGCTTGCCTGCTTCTAGCTTGCCTTCAGGAGAAGATACAAAGGGTGGCTCAGTCCAGGGAGAAGGTTTGGGAGCGATCGTACTAAAGGGAGGTGTCCCAGTTCCAGGACGAACATGAAGCGGGCTATTCGCAGGGGTTCCTGATCCAGAATGCTGCCATAGCTGAGGACTCAGCTCGTCACGAGCAGGCGGCGTTAACTTGTCTAGACCAGTACTAGGCGATCGCATCATGATTTAACAGGTTTAAGGAGCGGGGGATTTAAGGAGCAAGGGAAGCTGATACAAAACACGTATCAATCAAAGCAGCCGAACGAATGGGTTGCTCAAAGTGATATTGGGTGTACTGGCGTAAAATCCGTTCAACGGCAATCCAGGCAGTTTCAGAGGATGAATTTGGGTTGGGTCGCAATGGGCTGGATGCCAAGGGAAGCATCTCTAAGGAAGTCATCTCCAGGGGTAAATCAGGTTGAGCAAGTTGTTGCAGTAAGGCTAACTGAGTCGCATCCAGTTGAGCACTGAGGCGAGGCAATTTTTGGGGGAGAGTCACCACCTGATAGCTATTATCTATCTTCTCAGCCACACTGCTGCGTTGAGGAGGCAACGAAATTCCGGGGGAAGCTTGCTGGGCTGCCAAATCTTTGAGGGCTGCCAAATCCACGATCCCACCTGCGACCGTACTAAACCCAACCCGCCAACTAGAATCCTGAAAATTGGGTGCCAAGGGTTGTTGGGTGATCGAGCAAGCTTGTACCTGGGGGGCAATGCCCGCTAACGCGAGAAGGTGAAAGGTAGCATGGGCTAAAAGTGGGAGGGTATGAAGGTTCGGCGATCGCTCCAATCGACTTAAGTGTTCTGTAAATAGGCAAAATAAGTCTTCTTGGGGATGCTGGCTTAACGCCTGCCCTAACACAAGTTCTGCTAGGTATTGACTCGCTGTAAGCTTGCCTAAACTTTGGCTCAATCCCGGATAGGACTCGATAGTTTCTGCCTGGGAAATGCGATCAAGGGATTTGCCTTGGGAAATCAGCAAGTCATTGACCACAAATAACCCACTCCGTCCCCCCAGCTTAGAAACGTGTTTGCGTGCCCCCGGTGCCACCGCTCGGATTAAGCCTCGCTCCCGCGTCAAAATCGTGAGCAAGCGATCCGACTCCCCCATCGGCATACCCTTGAGATTAATTCCAGTGACTTTGTAGGTTCGACTCATGAATTTCTAGGCAATCGGACAAGTGCTGTTAGGGATGGGGAGAAATCGTTAGAGTCATCTTTGAGAAGAGACTGCCATTTGAAGAGATCCCCCCTGCCCCCCTTAAAAAGGGGGGTGCCCAAGTGTTCCCCCCTTTTTAAGGGGGGTTAGGGGGGATCTCCGGGCAACTAGGCTACTCATAATCCTGAGAACTCGTCGGGTTATTGCGCTGGCGGATCAGATCAGGGCCTCGTGAAGTCCCTAGACGAGTGGCCCCAGCCACAATTAGCTCCAACGCTTGTTCAGGAGTGCGAATTCCCCCAGAGGCTTTAATGCCAACCTCACCTCGAATGGTTTCCTTTAAAAATTTCACATCTGCTACGGTTGCCCCTCCCATCCATCCGGTACTGGTCTTCAGAAATGCTGCCCCTGCATCCATGCAAACCTCAGCAGCTAACTGCTTTTCGTCATCGGTTAACAGAGACACCTCTAGAATCGCTTTAATTAATTGCCCAGTCTTCTCCCTGATCTGAGCAATTTCTTGATACACCTCATTCACCTTGCCAGCTTTCAGCGCGCCTAAATTGATCACAACATCCAATTCGGTCGCACCATTATCCACCGCCTCTTCCGCTTCATAGAGCTTGACCGATGAGGTGGTAGCTCCCGAAGGAAATCCAATCACCGTGCAGACGTGAGGACGTTTTCCATACAGTAGGTTGGCGGCTTGACGAACATGAGCAGGGTACACGCACACTGCCGCAAACTGGAACCGATCTGCCTCGTCACACCACTGCTTTACTTGCTCTGAGGTGGCAGTAGGATGCAACAGGGCATGGTCAATGAACGGAGCAATATCAATCTCAGAATGTGTTGCAACCATGTTCTTTAGAAAACGTTCTCTAGAAAATTTCCGACAGCAGACTATGCTCCACACTACTCTAGAAGGCTTCCTCTTTCTCAATCATATCTAGATTCCTTTGGGTCGTTTCCACGGGTGGGTCAGGGGAGTCGTATTACATAAATTAACAATATCTATAAGTTTTACTAAGCTTCGTTGATTTAAAGTTGGATCATCCTCAATATTCAAAAAAGAAGTTATTAAAAATTAACTCGCCATCCAGTATTGATGCTGGTAAAGCGCTTCGGTGCGCTGGTGGGTAGGTTTTTTCTGTCTTTTTTCTCCTTACCTTTTTGTCCACCTGAGCTTCGGTAAACTCCTATGATGTCAGCTTTCCCCCTTGCTCCTCGCTATCGCCTAGATGATGAGTCTCATTGGTTAGAAGGCATCGATCCCTCTCGTCATTACTGGATTGCTGTCAATGGGGACACGGATTTAACCATAGCAATTCCGGGCCTAGCCCCTGCTTCAATGGAGGAGTTTAAGAAAGCGGTTTTGGAGTTCCGTGCCTTACAACCAGGGCAACGGCTGACCCTAGTTCGGTATGCTAGTCGCTGTAGTATTTATTGCGTCAGCCAAAATTGTTATGCCATTGAAGCCGAGGTTCAAGGTGCCTTGGTTTGGCACCTTTTTGATCAAGAAACCTTGCAAAGCTTATTGATGACAGCGCATCCTGATTGGCAATGTGCTGCTCGCGATTTAGAGTTAGGTCGTCGCTTGTTAGCAAAATCTTGGCAGCAAGCGGTTGCGGCTTAGTTAGGTGTCAGGTGTTAGTTGACAGTGGAGAATTGACAGTTGTCAGTTGTCAGTTAACGGTTTTTAGGCTGGCTCTGAGCCGTGAGCTTGTCGAAGGGTCGAAGGGGGTGTTGGGTTTGCCGTGAGCCAAAGGGTTCATCGTAAACAGGGTTGAACGTTGCCGGGTATGAGAGAGTGCTAGCAACGTTTAATAGCGATTCCCCAATTCATTCGTTAAGTGCATAAGTCCTAGCTATTATAAAAATAGTTAACTTATGTAAATTATTTTGACTTCAACATTCGAGGCTCGGTCAAAAAGCGTCAAGTTACCGCAAGGCTGGCACGCATTGACTCCGTTATGGCAGGGAGGGGAAGCGATCGTTCAGCAGGGTTTACCCCATCATCAACTTTCGCCGAGCTGGCAAATGCTGTTGCTAGGGGATGGTTCGCCAACTCGCCATCTCCAGTTGCTCACCGGGGAAGCGACTGAAGTTGATGTGATTGATATGTCGGCGATCGCCCTGGATACTGATGGCGCACCGGAGGGGATTCAGGTGGTTCCTGGCCCCCACTTAAGGCGACAGGTTTGGCTCCGAACTGCCTCTGGACAACGGCTAGCCTACGCTACCTCCTGGTGGGAAGCCAGTCATGTGGATGAGTATTTACAAAATCGTTCTTTACCCATCTGGGCAAGTCTCGCTCGCTTGCGAACGGAGTTATATCGAGATGTACGTGGCATTTATTACGGTCACTCCGCTGCTTTGGAGGTGGCCTTTGGTCAGTCTGGCCCATTTTGGGGTCGCCATTATCTGTTTTGGCATCACGGGCAACCCCTCACCTTAATCTATGAGGTGTTCTCGCCTTACTTAACTCGGTACCTGGGTGACCCTTAAGGGACTGAGGCATCCCCCTAAATCTTGCTCAATCTTGATGCTTGGCTATTCCCATTAAAAAGTATTGCTGCAAGTTCTACTCCCCCCAAATTGGACTAGTCATTCAAGCCAAAATTGTCTGTTGTGGGAGTCTGCGGAACTGGCTAGGCTAACCGTAGCAGCATTTCAGTAACTCCCTATGCCAATTCCAGAGACAATCCAGATTAGGGTTGCAACTCCCCAGGAAGATGCCCTGATTGCAGAGCACTTTTATCAAATGTGGCTTGATAACCAGGTTCCTAAAGCGGCGATCGCACCCAACTGGTTAGCCCTTACTCTAGAGTTCATTGACCAAGCCCGTCGAACACTGGATTACCAAGCATTTATTGCCGAGGGAGAAGGGGGCATCCTTGGTTCGGCGGGCTGTCAACGGTTTGCTGGCCCTTACCCCAATGTGATGCAGCCGACCTATCGTTGCGATGGTTACATTTGGGGCGTGTATGTGGAACCCGCCTATCGTCGTCAGGGAATTGCGACACAATTGACTGCACATGCGATCGCCCATCTCAAAGCAATTGGCTGTACCCACGCAGTTCTAAATGCCTCACCCTCCGGCAAACCCGTCTATGAGTTGTTGGGATTTGTTGAGAGCAATTTGATGCGGCTGGATTTGCGATGACCAAACTCGTAATAATACCCGTCCTAGCGAAGTTATAGAAATGACCCTGAAACCAGACAATCCATCTCTTCAATTCCCTAAAGGTATCCAGAGCCTCGACCCAGAAACCTTAGGATTAGCCTATGGGTTTCTGGGGGTGTTGGTATTCAGCCTCTCGTTACCTGCAACTCGTCTTGCCGTGGCTGATCTAGACTCTACCTTTGTGGGTTTGGGACGGGCTGTCGTGGCATCGATTCTGGCAGCTCTGCTTCTAAAGGTAACTCGGCAACCCCTACCCCATCGTCGTCATTGGCTCAGTTTGTTCATCGTGGCAGCGGGGGTGATTGTGGGAGTCCCGCTGCTTTCTGCTTGGGCCATGCGTTCGTCACCTGCATCTCATGGTGCAATTGTGCTGGGGATTTTGCCCTTAGCTACTGCCCTGATTGGAGCGTTAAGAACGGGCGATCGCCCTTCTCTTTCCTTTTGGCTATACAGCAGCATTGGCAGCGCGATCGTGGTCATCTTTGCGGTAATTACGGGCGGAGGAAGTATCCAGATTGATGATTTGCTTTTGCTCGGTGCCGTTGCTGCTGCTGCGCTAGGTTACGCCGAGGGTGGACACCTATCCCGTGATTTGGGAGGGTGGCAGGTGATTTGCTGGGCGTTAGTACTCTCGGCTCCAATTTTAGTACTGCCTACTGCCTTCAGTGCTGCTCAACACGGGGTTCAGGCTTCATGGCAGGCTTGGTTAGGTTTTGCTTATCTGAGTGTGTTCAGTATGTTTCTAGGCTTTTTTGCCTGGTATCACGGACTAGCGATCGGAGGTGTGGCACGGGTCAGTCAGATGCAACTCTTACAGCCTTTTCTGACTATTTTCGCGTCTACCGTGTTTTTGCATGAGCAGGTCACCCCTCTCACCATCACCACAGCTTTAGGAGTCGTAGCCATGGTTGCCCTCGGTAAAAAAGCACCCATTGTGCGTTCTCAGAGAGATGGGATAGGAGATGCCTGCTAATATCAAATCCGTACGCTTGATCGCGATCGCAGTTAGCTGAGTTGGAAGGTTCATGGTCAGTCGCAAACAACAGACTTCAATCTGGCAATCCGTAGGGGTTTATGGGCTATTGGGAGCGATCGCCCTCGTCATGCTCATTCCCCTAATCTGGCTGGTGAGTACCTCTCTCAAGTCCCCCGCAGAAAATATTTTTCAGTTTCCGCCTCAGCTCTTGCCCAGCCAACCAACGTTCCAGAACTACGTGACGGTTTGGCAGACCAATCCCTTTGGGCGTTACTTGCTCAATAGTGTGGTGGTGGCAGTGCTGACGGTTACCCTTAATCTTCTGTTCTGTTCCCTCGCGGCTTACCCCTTGGCCCGTCTAGAGTTTCGGGGACGGGAGTTGCTGTTTACTATCGTGGTTTCCAGCATCATGATCCCGTTTCAGATTGTGATGATTCCCCTGTACATTCTGACGGTGCAACTGCATCTGCGAAACACCTATTTGGGATTGATTTTTCCAGCGATCGCCTCGGCCTTTGGAATCTTCCTGCTGCGACAGGCATTTCAAGGAGTGCCAAAGGAGCTAGAGGAAGCCGCCCGCATTGAT
>JAYKHH010000597.1:0-10040 GCA_035285265.1 Leptolyngbyaceae cyanobacterium
CACTCTCTATCATTGGGGAGAAATAAGTCCCCGTTCTTAAGAGAGAAGCAGGTTGTCTATCGATTGGGAGATCTCCCGTGTTACACTGACCGCAAATTTTGCATTGTATCTGTGTAAAAGATCTCGGTGAGGAGACTAGTATGATGACTCATTTAAAGTATCGACGGGGTGAAGTTTCTGGATTGCTGCTAACGCTCTTTTTAACAGCAGGTCTGACAACGGTTCCTATCAGTCCTGGAGTTGCTCAAACTTCCTTTGAGTTTGGCGCACCTTTAAGGTCACCCGCTCCTCCTGTCTCTGGAGAACAGTTACCTGTCTTCCCCCAAGCCACAACCCCAGCTTATCTGAGTGCTGATCGGTATTTGGTATACGTGAATAGTACGAATCCCATCGTGCTGCAACAGGTTAAACAAGTCGCACCCGATGCGTTTGTCCGATCCTATGGCGATCAATCTCTAATTCAATCGGGGGTGTTTGCTAACCCAGTGGGAGCCCAGCAGCAGGTGAGAGATCTGCAAGCTCAAGGGATTCAGGCGCAAATCTTAACGATTAAGTCTGGACAAGATCTGCCTTTGGCTACAACCCCTGCCTCAACTCCGATCGTGGTGCCTCAGCCTTTGACTACGACTGTTGCTGCCCCAGCACCTACTGGTGCTGCTGCTAACTTTGGCAACACTGCTAGCTCGATCTCAGCCTTAAGAAGGGGCTATTTCGTGATCATTCCAGGCAGGCTAGAAGAGATTCCTATGATTGCAGAGCAAGTAGAACGCTTAGGCACAGGAGGCATGGCAGTACGTCAACGAGAAATTCCCCTGGGTCCCCATGTGGCGGTTGGGCCTATGGAAGAGCGAGAACCCAGTGAACGTTTAAGCGTTTACTTACGAGATTTTGGATTAGACGCCCGTGTCTACTATGGACGGTAAGGCTAGGCGATCGCAGATTCAGCAATGGGTCGTCACCACGGCCCAAATGCAGGCCATTGAGGCACGAGTTTTCGCGGCGGGGATGCCCGTTGTTGCCTTGATGGAAAAAGTCGGTGGGCTGATCACCCGACGCATTACGGGTCTATACCCCACCCCTGCTACCCGACGGGTAGGGGTATTAGTGGGGCCGGGGCATAATGGCGGGGATGCCTTGGTTGTGGCGCGGGAACTGCACTTTCAAGGCTATGAGGTAGTAACCTATTGCCCCTTTTCCAAAGTGAAGGAATTAAATGCGAGTCATGCGAACTATGCTGCTAGTTTGGGTATCCCCTCGCTCTCATCCCTTGAGCAATTGCAAACCTGCGATTTGCTGATCGATGGGTTCTTTGGGTTTGGGCTAGATCGACCTTTAGAGGGAACGGTAGCTGCTGTCATTGATGCCATCAATCAAGGATCGCAGCCGGTTGTTAGCATTGACTTACCTTCAGGGCTGCACACGGATACAGGGGAGGTTTTAGGAACCGCCATTCGCGCCACCCATACCCTTTGCCTTGGTTTATGGAAGTTGGGTTTGCTGCAAGACCACGCTTTAGACTATGTGGGCAGTGCCGAATTAGTGGATTTTGATCTGCCCCTAGCCGACATCCAAGCGATCCTGGGGACTGTTCCAGAGATGCAACGCTTGACCGCTGAGACTGTGATCGCCCATCTGCCGATCTCCCGTCCCCCTGCTACCCACAAATATAAAATGGGGCATCTGCTCTTAATCTGTGGTTCTCGTCGCTACGCCGGGGGTGCAATCCTAACAGGTTTAGGAGCACGGGCCAGTGGCGTTGGAATGCTGTCCATTGCAGTGCCTACTTCCCTGAAGTCGGTTCTAACTGCCCAAATTCCAGAGGCGTTGGTGCTGGATTGCCCCGAAACAGAAGCGGGGGCGATCGCGCAGCTACCGACCGATCTTGACCTGAGAAAATTTGATGCGATCGCCTGTGGGCCTGGTCTCACCCTGGAAGCCACTACTGTTGTCCAAGCAGCCCTAGACACTGCCTGTCCCCTCGTTTTAGATGCAGATGGGTTGAATATTTTAGCTGAGCAAGGCACCATACCTACCCTGGCAAAACGCACCGCAGCAACGATCTTGACCCCCCACCTGGGAGAGTTCAAACGGCTCTTTCCAGATCTAACGGAACAGATACTCTGCCGAGTTACCTTGGCGAAAACCGCAGCCCAGTCTGCGGGGGCGATCGTGGTGTTGAAGGGAGCCAGGGTGGCGATCGCTAATCCCCAGGGTTTTGTATGGATCAATCCTGCCAGCACCCCTGCTCTAGCACGGGGCGGCAGTGGAGATGTCTTAACTGGGTTAATGGGTGGCTTGGTTGCTCAAGCTGTCCTCCAGCAACAACCGATAGAAACTGCAGTTCAAGCCGCAACTTGGTGGCATGCTCAAGCCGGAATTGTAGCAGCCCAAGAACGAACTGAGTTAGGGGTCGATGCCTTTACCCTGACTCAATATTTGATCTCTGCCCTCCGTTCGCGCTAATGCTACACCAGAGATCCCCCTACAGAAACTCTGTATATGAACAATTAACATCCGTATCTTGCTTTCGTACAAAAACACCTTCAAACTGTGACAAGAATGACTGCAACCTTGAACTTTGTAATATCAAAATTTCTGCGTCAAGGTTGTTTAGGGAGTTTTTAGTCACAAGGGAGGGAGAGTTGGATGCATTTAGTCAGTCACCATGATCTGGGGAACTTACTTGGAGAATTTGGCTGGAATAAAGGCAGAGCAAAGGCAGTGCTCTGGTTGTGGATATTCATGTTATTGCCGTCCTTATTATTCTCATTGCTGATTATTGGACTGCCCGGCTTAATTCTGTCGATTTACTTTATCTATCGATCACTCACCCGATTAAGAGCCACTCAGCCTGTAGTGGTGTTGTATCAACAAGGGCTGGTGGATAGTCGCAAAGGTACACCAGAGATCATTCCTTATGAAGGAATTAAAAATATCTATCTATCTGTGAAGGTAATCAATGGGGTATTTACTTATCTAATTAGCCTTGAAAAAAACACTGGGCAAAAAATCAACCTGGATGAGCATGTTGCCAATATTGATGACCTGAGAAAGTTACTGGAAGACCAAATCGTCAAGTTTCAATTACCAGGAGCGATCTCGACTTATCAACAGGGCAGTCCCATCACTTTTAATCTCCTACAAGTGACTCAAGCTGGGTTATCGATGGGCAAAAAGATGCTCCCCTGGTCAGAGTTTGGAACGGCAGAGATTCAGCGAGTTTCTAACACGGTTTATCTCACCATTCGTCAAAAGGACAGCAACAAAGAATGGGGGCGCCAGCCTCGTGGTAGCTTTCCAAATTTGGCGCTGTTCTTTGAAATCGTAAAGTATGTTCAAGAAAATCAGAATCATCAGTAAGTTGAGCTTGCTGACTTTGGCTCCATTGCTACAAAGTCAACGGTTTAGTGTTTAAGTCGCGTAAGATTTAGAGGAATTTACTATCAACGGCAAAATCAGTGCCTAGTTCTGAGTCAATCTGGATTATGGGTGCGAGTCGGAGTGGCAAAACGACTTGCTTAGTTCATCAGTTTTGTCAGTGGGTGAAGCAGGGACTTCCCCTGGCTTTGGGTCGGGCTACTGGAACTAGCCTGGATCTTGATTTACCCTTGGGCGATCGCCCCCCTTCTCCCCTCACGACCCAAAGCTGGAGTGACCCGCAAATTGCTTCAATGATCTTAGTCTTTGCGGCCAATGGGGATAACCGAATTCACCTAGCGGAACAGATTACCACTGCCACCCAAGGACGGTATCCGGTACGTTCCACCACCCCCTTGGGATTTGTGCAAGACGAAGTGATTTTGTTTTGGCCTTTGTTGATTCAAGAACTAAACTTAAGAGCCAAGTTTCCAGTCCAACTCCGGCCTGAAAATGAGCAAGAACTGGCAACTCGATTGTGGCGTACTCAGTTAGATGAGGAGATTTGGCAACAAGTTGGGATGAATGAAGCGACGGTCGTTCGTCGCACCCTGGATCTGTTTCAATTGGCAGCCCTCAGTGGTACTCCGACCGAAGACATTTCTGACATTTTGGAACAGGGCTTAGGGAAAGAGATGCAGCAGATTCCCCTGCTGTGGAATTACCTGGATCAAATTCTCCTCGGTTGGCGTCATTGGTGCTTGGAACGGGGATTTCTGACCTATGGGCTGATGAGTGAGCTGTTCTGGCGCTATCTGTTACCCAATACTACCTATCAGAAACACCTACAAAGCCGCTACCGGGCTGTCCTCGCCGATGATATGGATGACTACCCTGCGATCGCCCGTAATTTGTTTGATCTGCTCTTAGATCAAGGAGCGGTGGGAGCCTTTACCTACAATCCTGAGGGATCGGTGCGCCTAGGATTGGGCGCTGACCCTAGTTACCTGGCAGGTTTAGCGGCACGTTGTCAAATCAAAACTTTGCAGCATCGTCCGGTGAACTGCCTGGGAGATACGTTTCAGATTCTGGATGTGGCTTGGATTACTGACCCCCTCGCTTTATCAGAACTGCCAGAATCCATCCAGTCGATTCAAACCATTTCGCGATCGCAACTACTCCGCCAAACCGCAGAAACCATCCTTGATGCGATCCAAACGGGGCAGGTGGAACCTCAAGACATTGCAGTAATTGGCCCTGGATTGGATGCGATCGCCCGCTACACCCTGACTCAAATTCTTACCACCAAGGGAATAGCCGTAGATCCGCTGAACGAGCAACGCCCCCTGGCGAATTCTCCCATGATTCGCGCTCTGCTCACCCTCTTGGCTTTAGTCTATCCCGGCATGGGGCGATTGGTGGAACGGGATGCGGTGGCGGAAATGCTGGTGGTACTCAGCCAAAAACCGGGGAATCCCCTAGTGATTGACCCCGTTCGAGCGGGGCTGATTGCCGATCATTGCTTTAACCCCCACCCGGATCAACCCCAGTTGCTCCCTGTGACCGCCTTTCCCCGTTGGGATCGGTTGGGATATCAGGCAACGACTGCCTATGAAGCAATTCTGCAATGGCTGGAGGTGCAAAAACTCCAGCAATCTCAACGCTTGATTCCGAATGCGATCGCCCTCCTGGATCGCGCCATTCAGCGATTTCTGTGGAATGGTAACCACCTGCCCTACGACCAACTGGCCGCCCTACGAGAACTTCTGGAAACCGCTCAACATTATTGGGAAGTCGATACCCGGCTCCGTCAAGGCCAATCCTTAGACCTGTTGCCGGAAACCACGGTGAGTCAATTCATTCAATTACTCCGCAGTGGCACCGTAGCTGCCAATCCCTATCCAGTGTATTCCCCCACCGCCCACCGCCGCGCCGTTACCTTGGCAACGGTGTTTCAATATCGCGCTAGTCGCCGTGCCCACCGCTGGCAGTTTTGGTTAGATGCTGGCTCCTCACGCTGGCTTACCGGGAGTGACGCGCTCTTTGGTGCGCCCTTATTTCTCCGAGATCGCTTAGGTCATCCTTGGACGGCTGCCGATGAAATGGCGGCCTATGAACAAAGACTCCAGAGAATTTTGCAGGACTTACTAAGCCGAGTTAGCGATCGCGTTTATCTCTGCCACAGTGATTTAACAGTTAACGGTCAGGAGCAAATGGGGCCACTGTTATCCTTTGTGACGGCTGCAATTCCTTGTAAGGCACAAATAAATTAACCTTCGAGCCTAATTAATACTACTGTTTACAGAATTGGGATGATAGAATGCCAACGTTTCCTGTAAATTCAACTATAAATTGAGCCTTGAGTTCCTTTCCTTCCCGATTTCCCATGGTAGCTGTTCCCACTGAACTGCTCTGGGCCTTTATTGGCCTAATTCTGACCATCCTTGGCACCTTTGTCGGGGCATCCATTACGAGTCCTCCTTGGCAATGGAGTCAGGCTGGAGTTCAGGCTTATCCCTTGGGAGTCAGTTTTCAGATTGGAGCGGTGTTACTAGTGGGCTGTATGGGTGGGAGAAATGCGGCTGTCCTCTCTCAGATTGCCTACCTAGGCTTGGGCTTGGCTGGGTTTAATGTGTTTACCTATGGCAGCGGCATTAACTATTTTAGAGAACCTTCCTTTGGCTATTTAGTGGGCTTTATCCCAGGAGCCTGGGTTTGCGGATCGCTGGCGTTGCGAGTTTTACCCCAGCTAGAATCCTTAGCATTTAGCTGTTTATGTGGCTTATTGACTATTCACGTTACAGGGTTAGTTTATTTAATTGTGGCCTATGCCTTTAGCTGGGTGACGGCTCCAGGAGTCCTGATTTTTCAGGCCATGTATCAGTACTCAATTTATCCGTTTCCGGGTCAACTGGCGATCGCTTGTGCAGTTGCAGTTCTAACCTATGTCCTGCGTCGGCTAATGTTTTATTAGGTGGAGTAATCCCCCATCACATCCTCAGGGCTGGATTCCCCAATTCACAACTTGCCATGCGCTTTAAAAACTCATTATTTTGGATTACGGCTGTTACAGGCTTAGTATTGGATCAACTGAGTAAGTTTTGGGTCGTCCAAAACTTTACCCTGTCAGAATCCTGGCCTTTATGGGAGGGGGTTTTTCACCTCACCTATGTCACCAATACAGGTGCGGCCTTCAGTCTCTTTAGCAATGATGGGTTTTGGCTACGTTGGCTATCCTTGGGGGTAAGCTTGGGTCTGATGGCTTTCGCTTACTTTGGCCCCTGGATGCATCGGTGGGAACAGGCAGGGTATGGCTTCATCCTAGGAGGCGCACTGGGCAATGGGATTGATCGATTTGCCTATGGTAAGGTGACTGATTTTCTAGATTTTCGCCTGATTAATTTTGCAATTTTTAATCTGGCAGATGTTTGTATCAATATTGGAATTGTCTGCCTGTTAATTGCCACTTTTTGGCATCCTTCCCAAGGCACGCGCAACCCAGAACAAGATCCGCCTAAATAAAAGTCTGCTGCAGCTTCTCCAGCAATGAGTACTTCGGTTAGGGCGGCGATCGCATCAACCCAAGGAATTTGGAATTAAGATTCAGAAGGGGCACTTCAGGCTTCTGGTTCAATGCCGAGGGAACGCAACTGTTCGGCCAACCGTTCGGCACGGCGTTCAGATTGCTCGGCATCCTCTTGGGGGGTAGGAATGAGTTGCCCGTCAGCATCGAAGTAGCGCAATTGACTTTCGAGGACTCCCAAATATAAGTCTAACTGTTCACTCCAGAGCCAACCTGATGGATGAGGAGCAATGGGTTGGTATTGCCCACCCAGTAGACGAAATCCCGCAAATTCTAGGGTTTCTGGCGAAAACCAGAAGTATTCATGGGTGCGAAACTGATTCTGATACAGGTCTTTTTTCAAGCTGCGATCAACGCCTGCCGTAGTATCTGACAGCAGTTCAATAATCAAATCGGGATATTTGCCGTTTTCTTCCCACACCACCCAGGATTTGCGGGGGCGTTTTTGCGTGTGCTTGACCAAAAAGAAATCAGGGCCGCGAAAGTCGCGGTTTTTGAGTTGCTGACGACTGAAATAAACCGTCAAATTTGCCCCAATAAAGAAGTTTGTTTGATCGCGCCATACCCATTCTAAGCAAGCCACCAAAAGGGCAAGCTGGGCATAATGCAGGGAACTTTCCATTTCTGGCTCATTGCTTTCAACGGCGGTCGCATCGGGCATTAAGTCTGCCAACTGTGCTGCGGTTATCGACATCCCTCGACCTCACCGACGAACCTACTGTTCTAGGATACGTGAATTCTCCCATCCCTACTACTGGTCAGGGTTTATCTTGATTTGCAATGGCTTGTAAACTGAGGGATAGCCTCCACTATTTCATAGCCTGAAACTGTGATGGCACCTCAACTACTACAACCCTCTAAACCTCGGTCAGCTAGGATTATCCCTTGCCAGCAGCGCAACGGCAAGAAAATTTCGGGCTGATTCCCTTGCCACAAGCGCTTCAGCAGTCGAAATATGCAGTTTAGATGCCTGTCAGCTTATAGCTACCTAAAGTCAGATGAAAACACTTGATAGTTACATTGCAGGTGCGCGGTTCAGAGAACAACAACGCCAGGAAAAGCTGCATCAAAAATGGCAACGAGGAGGGGCGATCGCTGAAGCTTGTGTCAACTTGCTGAAAGGTGAATTTGGCTGTACACAAGTAATGTTATTTGGTTCGATGCAAAACGCCTCTGAAATTGATGAGCGATCGGATATTGATTTATTAGTTTGGGGATTGTTAGGCGATCGCTATTTACGTGCCCTCGGAAAACTTTTAGCTATAGCAGCCCCAGAATTTCAAGTCGATCTGGTCAGGATCGAAGAAGCTCCTGATTGGTTGCTGGAAATTGCTGCCAGTGAGAAGGATGGTAAATTCCTATGAAATTTGCAACGATTAGCGGTCTCATTAGGCGACAGTTTCAGGATGTGGAACGCGAATATCGTTTTATTGGCGAACTGATGAATGAAGCTGAAGAACGCCAAGATGATCGCTTGTTTTTAGTGGTAGCTATGGGTTTGCATGGCTTTTATACAGGAATCGAGAAAATATTTGAAACGATTGCTAAACAGATCGATGGCAGTTCATCGGGTGATAGTGGGTGGCATAAGGATTTGCTGTTACAAATGTCTGCAAAGATTGCCAACATTCGACCAGAGGTGATTACTCCTTCTACCTATGAGCTGCTGTTGGAGTTTTTGGCTTTTCGTCATGTGGTACGAAACAACTATACCCACAAGCTGGAACCAGAAAGAATTCGTCAGCTTGTCCAGAACCTTAATCCTTGTTATAGCGCCCTTGAAAATGATCTCACTAACTTTTGTCAGTTCTTAGATGAAATGAATAGCCATTCCTAAATAAAGCTCAAGGATGCAAACAGCTTTTGACGCTCGTATTTGTATTTTTTAGATAAAGTATTAACATCACTCAGATGCCCCTCCTGGGTGGTCTCTTGTAATCAATGCGGAGTCTAGAGCGATGCGTCAGAGTTTAGGGGTGGTCATTTCGACGTTGTTGTGGTGTTTGCCTGTGCAGGTGATATCAATCGAAGCTGCTCAGTCGCAATCGGTGCCGGATCGCAAGACAGAAGCAGATCGATTATTGGAGTTGGGAAAGCAGCAATATGCCAAGAGCCAGTATCGAGAAGTGGTGCAATCCTGGCAATCTGCCTTAGAAATTTATCGAGCCATCCCAGATCGCAACGGGGAAGGAGCGTCGCTCAATAATCTGGGCGCTGCCTACGACAGTCTGGGCCAGTACACGAAGGCGATTGAGTTCCACCAGCAACCCTTAGCCCTCAGGAAGCAAATCGGCGATCGCAGTGGGGAAGGAGGTTCACTTAGTAATCTGGATTTTTTATTTGAAAAACAGAAACAACCCGAACTGGCCATTCTCTTTTACAAACAATCCGTCAACGTGCACGAAGCCATTCGCCAAGATTTACGCAAACTGAGCCCAGCAGAACAAAAATCCTACTTGTCTACTGTCGAACAGACTTATCGGAATCTGGCGGATCTGCTCCTCCAGCAAGACCGCATCCTCGAAGCCCAACAAGTCCTCGATTTGCTGAAGGTCGAAGAACTCGGTGAGTACTTCCGCACTGTGCGCGGCAACAGCCAAATCGCCAAGGGCACTGACCTGCAACGTCCAGAACAAAACAAAATATTATTACCCTGGGTAACGAGCTAGCTGGGTTACAGAAAAGCGATCGCGATCGCAAACTCACGCCATCCCAACAACAGCGCCTTGCCTTGCTCACGGATCAAGAACGCGATCGCAATCAACAGTTCAATGCCTTCCTCAAAAGTCCTGAAGTCCAAAAGCAGATTGAAGAACTGCGTCGGGTCGAACAATCCCAAAACGTCGATCTCGAAAAGTTTAACCGCCTACGAGCTAGCCTTGCCAAAATCCAAAATGCCGCCCTTTTCTATCCCCTGATCCTCGGTGATCGCCTCGAACTCGTCTTAATCACCGCTACCACCCCCCCGATCCGCAAAACCATTCCCCTGAAACGTGAAGACTTGAATGGAGCGATTTCAGAGTTTCTGCTCAGTCTCAAGAACTCCGATTCCGGGTTTAAAGTTAAAGCCAATGGACAAAAATTCTATAACTGGTTGATC
>JAYKHH010000598.1:0-4949 GCA_035285265.1 Leptolyngbyaceae cyanobacterium
TATGACTCGTAGCGCAGATATCTTGCCTGTTTTAGGGGACAAGATCTAGGTTTTAGGCAAGATATCACTGGCTATCTGACACCTAGATCCTTTAACCTCCTGGCTTGCGTCAACTGCGATTCGTCGGACGCTAGGCGAAGTCGAAGCCTGATACCCTTCGACCCTTCGACAGGCTCAGGGCTCACGGCGAGCCTGACACCTCTCTACCCCTTACTCTGCCGCATTGCCTCAACAAATTTTTCAAATAGGTAATCGGCATCGTGAGGCCCAGGGCTAGCCTCTGGGTGATATTGCACAGAAAACAAGGGCAATGATTTGTGCCGTAGCCCTGCTACGGTTTGGTCGTTCAAATTTAAGTGGGTAATTTCCACCTCCGCCGTAGGTAAGGAATCGGGATCAATGGCAAATCCGTGATTTTGACTGGTGATTTCTACCTTTTGTCGTAACCCTGCGGGTTGATTTAAGCCACGATGGCCAAATTTAAGCTTAAAGGTTTCAGCGCCTAGGGATAAGCCAAGAATCTGATGTCCCATGCAGATACCAAACACGGGTTTTTGGCTAGTTAAAAGGGCTTTGGCAGTTGCAATCCCTTCTGTGACGGCAGAGGGGTCTCCAGGGCCGTTAGAGAGGAAAATACCATCGGGATTATGCTTGAGGATATCATCAGGAGAAGTATCTGCTGGCACTACAATCACCCGACAGCCATAGCTAGCCAGACGGCGGAGACTGTTGCGCTTAATGCCAAAGTCGATCGCAACTACTGTAAAAGGTTCTCCACCAGGAGTTGGGATGGTAGGGCTAAACTCCCAGGCAGCGACCGTGGGGTCAGACCATTCATAAGTCGTGGAAGTTGTCACTTCACGCACTAAGTTTAAGCCAGCCATGCTAGGAGCCTTTTGTAAACGCTCCAGTAATTCGCTAGGGTCTAGAATTTCTGTGGATAGGGCACCGTTCATGGCCCCTAGGGAGCGAATCTTGCGCGTCAGGGCACGGGTGTCAATGCCATAGATCCCTGGAATATTGTGTTGTTTCAGATAGTCAGACAAGGATTGAGTCGATCGCCAGTTACTGGGTTGATGGGTAACGTTACGGGCGATCGCACCCCGAATATGAGGTCGCTGAGACTCTTCATCCTCAGGATTCACTCCCGTATTTCCTAGCTCTGGATAGGTGAAGGTAACAATCTGACCACAGTAACTAGGATCCGTTAAGACCTCCTGATACCCTGTCATTCCAGTATTAAAAACCACTTCCCCGATTGTCGTACCTGGGGCACCAAAGGACCATCCTGGGTAAGAAGTCCCATCCGCAAGAATCAAAAGTGCAGGCTGAGCGGCAGAGATGGGCATAAAAACCTTTAAGAGTTAAGTTGCACGAGTGCCATTATAGCCATACCCATCGCCGCACTTGTAGCCAGACTTACAACACGCGGAAAATAAATGGATAACGGTAAGCTGCCTCTGGATGGCTCAAACTGTAAATGATGGCTGTCAATGACAGACCCCAATGGATTAGGAAACCAATGGGGCCGAGAATAATCCCTAGCAAACCCAAGGTTAAAAAGCTCAGGACTAGAATTATGGCTCCATAGAACCAGACATTGAAGTGGAAGTTAATCGCTTCTTTTGCACTTTCTTTCACAACTGGGTCATCGGAGACTAACAGAATCGCAATGGGGACTCCTATCGCTACAAGGGCGGTGCTGAAGAAGATCGAGCCATGACTCAGAGCTGACAAAAGCTTCCGCTTGTCGGTGTCGTACATGAAGAGAGACTCCCTAGGTGCTGATCAACTAATTCCTATTCTGACCTGAAGAGCAGCGAGACAACAAGGATGGGCACCCCGAATTCCCAGGACGGTTGCCCCCCTTGAATTCGGGGTGACTCAGTATTCGTGGACTGGTTTTATCGTTATTATCAAGTTGAGAGATCGAGTCCCGATTTCCTGCCCGTCCTGATCCGCTGATCCTGTCTTGATTATGTCTACTTCCCTAGCTACTAGTTCTCTAAATCCTGCGTCCCAAGGTTCTGACTTGGAGGATTCTCTCCGGGCTGAACTACAGCAAGCCATTGATCATCGTCGTAATTTTGCAATTATTTCTCACCCAGACGCGGGTAAAACAACCCTGACCGAAAAATTGCTGCTGTATGGAGGGGCTATTCATGAAGCAGGGGCAGTCAAGGCAAGACGGGCACAACGGCATGTCACCTCTGACTGGATGGCAATGGAACAGCAGCGGGGAATTTCCATTACGTCAACTGTGTTGCAGTTTGAGTATCAGAACTGCCAGATTAACCTGTTGGATACGCCCGGTCACCAAGATTTTAGCGAAGACACCTATCGCACCTTGGCGGCAGCCGATAATGCGGTGATGCTCGTGGATGCAGCCAAGGGACTAGAGCCTCAGACCCGGAAGTTGTTTGAAGTTTGCCGGATGCGATCGCTCCCCATCTTTACCTTCATCAACAAATTAGATCGTCCAGGTCGAGAACCTTTAGAATTACTGGATGAAATCGAGCAGGAGTTAGGGCTACAGACCTATGCTGTGAATTGGCCCATTGGCATGGGCGATCGCTTCAAAGGAGTTTTTGATCGTCACCTGCGTCAGATTCACCTGTTTGAACGCAGTGCCCACGGCAGCCGAGAAGCCCTTGACACGGTAATGGAGCTAGGAGATCCTCGCATTGAAGCGTTGCTAGACCCCGATCTCTACGCTCAGTTCAAAGAAGAACTAGAAGTCCTGGAAGGTGCAGGGTCAGAGCTTGACCTGGCCCAAGTTCATTACGGCAAGATGACGCCCATTTTCTTTGGCAGCGCCATGACCAACTTTGGCGTTGAGTTATTCCTCAACTCCTTTTTGGAGTATGCCCTGAAACCTGGTTCCCATGACAGCACTCAGGGTGAGATAGAACCCACCTACCCAGACTTTTCGGGCTTTGTCTTCAAGCTGCAGGCCAATATGGATCCGAAACACCGCGATCGCGTCGCCTTTGTTCGGGTTTGCTCTGGCAAGTTTGAAAAAGATATGACCGTGAGTCACGCTCGCTCTGGAAAACAAGTCCGCTTGTCTCGTCCTCAGAAGCTGTTTGCTCAAGAACGGGAGTCGATTGAAGCTGCCTACCCTGGAGATGTGATTGGGTTGAATAATCCCGGCGTGTTTGCGATCGGCGACACCATTTACAACGGGCGGAAACTAGAATATGCAGGGATTCCCTTCTTTTCTCCAGAGCTATTTGCTTACCTCAAAAATCCCAATCCCTCCAAATTTAAACAATTCCACAAAGGCGTTTCCGAATTACGCGAAGAAGGGGCTGTCCAAATCATGCACTCCGCAGAGGCATCGCGGCGAGACCCCATCCTGGCAGCCGTCGGGCAACTGCAATTTGAGGTGGTGCAATTTCGCCTCCAAAACGAGTACGGGGTTGAAACCCAGCTAGAGCTATTGCCCTATACCGTTGCGCGTTGGGTAGAAGGCGGTTGGGAAGCCCTAGAAAAGGCAGGGCGTCTCTTCAATACAACCACCGTTAAAGACAGTTGGGAGCGTCCGGTGCTCCTATTTAGAAATGAGTGGAACTGTCAACAAATCCAGGTGGATCATCCAGAGTTGCGCCTCAGTAAAATTGCCCCTGCTAGCGTCGGGAAATCGCCTTCCTGAAGTGGGGGAAGTTGGTTAAGATCAAATAGCAAAGAGCCTCCTATTCTCCTGATTGTAGGGGTAGCCAGTGGACTCATCCAATACGATGCGACTGGCTTAAACTATCACTGAGGGCTGAAACTGATCATTCCTAGTGTCTAGGGCACAGAAGCCGTGGTACTTTAAAGAGTGGCATGACCATCCTGGATTAAGCATTTTGCAAAAAGGTGCTGGGTTTTAAGCCTCCAGTGATGATTAAAAACATACGATGATTAAAAGCATACATAGTCATGAAGTTAGTGTCTCTGCACCTCATCTCCTAACTTGTTTGAAGGAGTAGAGAGCAGTCTTTTCAAAACATGACTACGATTTTTAAGGTTGGCAAGTGGCAACCACCCCTTCAAAACCTGCAACCCGGTAGTTTTTCCCACCCACTTAAATTCAAAGCTTTCAAGCCAATTTATCTGAACTAATGTCTGGAGGATCTTTCATGTCTATTCGTCTCTATGTAGGCAACCTACCCAAAGAATTAGACCGTCAAGAATTAGCAGCCGTTTTTGCGGAAGCAGGGGACTCGGTTTCTACGAAGGTAATCACGGATCGTAAAACAGGTCAATGTCGGGGTTTTGGTTTTGTAACCGTCAAGACCGATGAGGAGGCGGATGAAATCATTGAAAAATTCAATGGTTACATGTTCAAGGACAGCCCTCTCAAAATTGAAAAAGCCCTGCCTCGTACGAAAGGCGCAGGAGAGGAGTCACCATCTGCTAATACGGAAGAGGTAGTGGCTAGCAGTACACCCTCAACTGGCAATCGCCGTAAAGGCAGTGGCAACAGTAATAAATCCCGACGTGCAGCTTCTACGCCTACAGCAACTGTTTCAGATACCGTTCAACCAGATCCACGTTGGGCGCAGGAATTAGAAAAGCTCAAGCAGCTTTTGGCAGCTCAAACTACTAATCCCTAGCTGTTGACCTCTAGGAGTTGATCCTTAGAGAGGTATCCCTGGCAATTTGGTTGTTGGCACCTGCTAGCTTGAGTGAATCTAGCAGGTAGGGTACTCGTTAAAATGCTCAGAATGCTCAGAAATTCTCATCATTTAGAACAATGTGACGCTGAGCATCAAAAATAATTTTGTTCTGTTGCTGCAATTTACTGAGTAATCGGGTGATGGTCACCCGTGTCGTGCAGCAAGCATTGGCTAGATCTTCGTGGGTTAACCGGACACTGAATCGAGTGCCTTGCTCCACAGGTTGACCAATTTCTTGTTTGAGTAGGCGGAGCAAATGGTAAAGGCGGTCTTGGACTCGTCGTT
>JAYKHH010000599.1:0-6473 GCA_035285265.1 Leptolyngbyaceae cyanobacterium
AAAAACACCTATGAAAGTCTGTTATTTGATCCAAACCCATACGAATCCCAGGCAGATTTATAGGCTGGTTCAAACCATTAAGCAGTCCAGCCCTAATGCGCTGATTTTGATTAGCCATGACTGTAGACACTGCCCTTTAGATCGGGCTCCTCTAAAATATCTATCAGAAGTATATTTACTACAAGACAAAAGACCTAGAAAACGAGGGGAATTTTCATTAATACAACCTTACTTTGAAGCGATTGAATGGGCATTTAGACATAATCTCAATTTTGATTGGGTTAGCTATCTTTCAGGTCAAGATTACCCAACTCAGTCCCTTGCAAAATTTAATAAATTGCTTGCTAGTACAACCTATGATGGCTTCATGCAATACTTTGATGTATTCTCTAGTGATTCTTTATGGGATGCAGAGGAAGCCATCAAACGGTACTACTGTCAGTATTATCGCCCTCCCGAATGGACAAGTGATTTTCTGTTGAAAATCTCTCGCATCCAAGACTTTTTGCCAATTATCCTATCCAGTTATTTTGGTTCACCCATTATGGGTGTACGGAGCAAATCTACGCCCTTCAATAAGAATTTTATCTGCTATGGCGGATCTCAGTGGCATACACTTTCCAGAAAGTGCGTGGCGTATTTAAGAGACTTTGTTAGAAATAATCATCGGATTGTCAACTACTACAAAGGCACCTACTTGTCCGATGAATCTTTTATGCAAACTGCCTTAATCAATAGTGGCCTATTCAAGATCTGTAATGATAATCATCGTTATGTTGACTTTATCGGGACTGAAGCAGGTCATGCCCGTGTGCTCAACCATAATGACTATCAACTTCTAGCCAGTGAGGAGTTCTACTTTGCTAGGAAGTTCAATCCAGATTCTAGGATTTTAGACATGCTAGACACACGAATTTCTCAACAAGATTCGATGTCTCAACCTGAACCTGTTTTCCAGATCTAGTTTTTATAACTATGTAGCACTATGAAGATAGGATATCTGACTACCTATGATGTCTGGAACCGCTCAACCTGGCCCAAAACTCAAGTGGGAATTTGTGGGGCAGGTCAGTATCTTGCTAAGACCTTAGAAGAGCAAGCTATGCCTCTTGATTACATTGGCCCATTAGCAGAAAAGCTACCCCTTCAAAGCAAGCTGAAATGGCATCTATATCGCCAGCTTTTGGGACGAGATTATTATCCATTTACTGAACCTTCTGTACTGCAAGCTTATGCCGATCAAATCTTAGGAAAACTATCAGGAAATGATTTAGATATTGTGTTGTGTCCCGAAAATGCTATCCCGATCGCTTACTTGGACTACCAACAACCCATTGTTTTATGGACAGATGCACCTTTAGCAAGTTCAGTTAACTTTTATCCTTGGCTCAGTAATCTGTGCAATGAAACCAAGCAAGGATTATATGCCATGGAAAAAGCTGCTTTTGATCGCTGTGAGTTAATTATATTTCTATCAGATTGGGCTGCGGAGATGGCGGTTAATATCTATGAGATTCATCCTTCTAAAATGAGGGTGATTCCCTGGGGGGCTAATATCGAGTGCGATCGCACCTCTGAAGATATTGAAAACATGATTAATGCTAGAAATATAAGTCCCTGTAAACTCTTATTTATTGGCATTGACTGGTTTAGAAAGGGTGGGAATGTCGCATTTCAAGTTGCTCAGGAATTGAATCAAAGAGGACTGGAGACGGAGTTAACTGTGATGGGCTGTAACCCCTTTATCGAAGAAGTGCCACCCAGTTTTGTTAGAATCCTAGGTTTTGTTAATAAATATAGTGAATTGGGACGAACGCAAATGAATCAATTATTTTCGGAATCCCACTTTTTAATCTTACCTTCAACGGCAGATTTTTCCCCCCACGTCTTATGCGAAGCCAATTCTTTTGGACTTCCCTGTTTAACCACAGATGTTGGAGGAATTCCTACTTTAATCAAAAATGACTTAAATGGAAAAACCTTTTCGGCTCAAGCAAGTATTTCTGAATACTGTGACTACATCACTCACTTAATTAAACCCTATCAACACTACAAGGAACTAGCTATGTCCTCATTCAATGAATATCAATCGAGATTGAATTGGTCAGTGGCAGCAAAGAGTTTAAAACGCTTACTCACAGATCTGCTATAGCCCCCCAATAAAAGCAAAAGCCCCCCTTTTTATAGGCGAAGCCTTCCTGCAGGGTAGGGGGGAGCCGGTCGGGCGGAGGGTTCTCAGGACTCTCCACCTAGGAAGAGATCCCCCCTTGATCCCCCCTTGAAAAGGGGGGCAGATACAACTCAATCTCCTAATTCCCTGTTAATGCAGTGAGTCAGTGATTTATGCCAAAAGTTTCTATTATTATTCCAGCCTACAATGCCATGAGCTATCTACCTGAAACCGTTCAAAGTGCTCTTAGGCAAACCTTTACGGATTTTGAAATATTAATTATTAACGATGGTAGTACCGATGGCATTGTCGAATGGGCCACACAACTAACCGATCCACGAGTCAAGCTAGTTTCCCAAACCAATCAAGGGGTTTCCGTAGCACGTAACACAGGAATTGCTCAGGCCCAAGGCGAGTATATTGCCTTCCTAGATGCAGACGATTTATGGGAACCCAGCAAACTCGCAAAACAGGTACAGTGCCTTGATCAAAATCCAACCGTGGGTTTGGTGAATACCTGGGTTGTCAATATCGACGAGCAGAATCACCCAGATAACAATGTGTGTACTACCTATGGCGAAGGTTGGATTTGGCAGCAAATGATTCAGCAAAACCTGATCCTGTGCGGCAGTGTGGCGATGGTACGTCAGCGGTGCTTTGCAGCAGTGGGGGGATTTGACCCAGATCTGCAATCGGCTGAGGATTGGGAAATGTGGATTCGGATTGCTTCCCGTTATCCCTTTGCTCTCCTCAAAGAACCTTTAGTCTTTTATCGACAGTGCTTGCATACTGGCTCGAAATCTAATCACCTCCAGCAGCATCTACAGTATTGCTTGAGGGTGATTGAGAAAACCTTTCAGACAGCTCCACCCGAACTTTGGGATCTGAGGGAACGTGCCTATGGGCTTGCCTATCTTGCAGTGGCTTGGAAACCAATCCAAACTCAGGATCCTCAGAAAGCCCTAGAGTTTTGTCGGCAAGCACTTCAGCACTCTCCTCAACTGCGTTATTCCCAGACCTACCTGCGTTTGAGGGTTAGTATTGCAGCTCTCCAGTGGTTGGGGCCTCAGGGTCACAAAAGAGTCCGTTCCCTTGTCCATGGGGTGCGTAATTTGCTACCAAGAGGAATCTAATTGAGGAAACTCCATCTAGGAGATGCAAGCGAGGATATTTAACATGACTCATGCTAGCGCCTTGTCAAGTCATGGGTTCTTTGGGAATCCGTTACCGAGTCACTCATCTACACCCGTCCGTTCTATTTCCGTGGTCATAATTACCCAGGATGAGGAGGTGCGGACTGCAGATGCGATCCGCTCTTGTTTGGGGTTTGCCGATGAACTTATTGTGGTCGATGGGGGCAGCCGCGATCGCACCGTAGCCAATGCTCAAGCTTTGGGGTGTCAGGTCTATATTAATCCGTGGCCGGGATATGCTGAACAGCGTAATTTTGGAATTGCTAAAGCCACCCACGAATGGATATTTCTGCTGGATTCCGACGAAGTGGTTAGCGAGGAACTAGCTGCAGCTTTTGTAGGGTGGAAACATGCACCCAAGGTTCATGCCGATGTGTTTGCAGTCAAACGGGTGAATAACTTCCTAGGCATATGGTTGGAAGGCCAAGCAGAATATATGACCCGGCTCTATCGCAAGAGCCTGTTTCGGATTAAAGATGTCTTGGTGCATGAAGGCCCAGATGTGGGTAAAGCCAAGGTGATTAAGCTCAGCGGTATTCTCTGGCATCACAGCTTTCGGAATCTGGATGACCAAATCAGGCGCTTTCATAAATACACAGATTTAGAAGCTCAGCAGGCTTACCAACGAGGAAAACCATTTAGTTTAATTCGCTTGGTGCTCAAACCCCCCGCTCGATTTTTGCAACGGTATGTGCTGCAACGTCTATTTCGGCAAGGGGTACCTGGTTTTGCCTACTCTATCCTGTGGACTTACTACGATTTTTTGAGAGAAATCAAGCTCTACGAGATGTATTCGCAGCCAACCCAGGGCAGCAGAGAGAGGAAAGAGTCATGCAGAAATACGTAAATCATTCTCCCAGCAAGGGGTTCGTGCTTGAGTTGCAACCTGCTCCGGCGTGGAGTGCAATGCTAGGGTTTGCCTTGGTTTCAGCCCTATGCTTATTAGTCCATGCAGGGGGTGTTCTCCGCCTGGGGTTTCCCCTAGGAGCCCTGATGGTCGGCATATTGCTTTACTGGCGGTATCCCATCCTTTACTTAGGGTTTACCTGGTGGATCTATTTCCTCACCCCTTGGATTCGTCGTTTGATTGATCAGCAGGGGGGATGGGTTGATCCCAGTACTGTGATGTTGACTCCTTATCTAGTGACCGGGATTGCGATCGCTACCCTAATCAAATATCTCCCCATTGCCTATCGACAAGGCGGTTTGCCATTCATTTTAGGCTTGGTCGGTGTACTGCATGGCGTTCTGATCGGGCTAGTTCTCAATCCCTTCACGGCTGTTGTCCCCGCTGCCCTGAACTGGGTTAGTCCTTTGCTATTTGGGTTTCATCTCCTGATGCACTGGCAAGACTATCCTCGCTATCGACGGGTGTTGCGACGGGTATTTCTCTGGGGGGTGTTCGTCATGGGTGCCTATGGCGTTTGGCAATTTATGACGGCTCCTCCTTGGGATCAATATTGGATGCTCAATGCCCCGATTAATTCTATTGGAAGTCCGGCCCCCTTTGAAATTCGCGTCTTTAGTACGATGAATGCACCTGGCCCGTTTGCTACCACGATGATGGCGGGCTTATTGTTGTTGTTTGATTCCCAGGGGGCCGTAAGGTTGCCTGCGGCTGGATTCGGCTACCTCTCTTTTTTATTGTCCCTCGTTCGTTCTGCTTGGTTGGGTTGGGTGGTGGGGCTTTTGGCAGCCATTACATCCCTCAAGGCCCATCTGCAAATGCGCTTGTTGATCACATTATTAGTGATGGCTTTGGGAGTTTTACCCTTGGTGACGATGCCACCCTTCTCTGAAACGATTCAGTCTCGGTTGCAAACCTTCACCAATCCTCAGCAAGACCAGAGCTACAGCGATCGCACCGCCGGTTACAGGGAGTCCCTCAATGCTGCCTTCTCCCAATTTTTAGGACAGGGGTTTGGAAATACTGAGATTGAGAATAACTATTCCATTGGCGTGCGAGACAGTGCCCTTTTGGATATGTTCTTCTCCCTCGGATGGTTTGGGAGTATCCCCTATTTTGGTGGACTGTGTTTGTTGTCCTTCGCTCTGCTGCAATGTGTAGAAGCCAAGGTGGATGGGTTTATCAATGCCGCTCGTGCGATCGCCTTTGGCGTTTTAGCCCAATTCGGATTTGGCAGCGTCATGTTAGGCGTGACGGGGATGTTGCTATGGGGATTTGCAGCCATGGCTATGGCAGGGCACCGCTATTACCAACAGCAACAAATAGGGGCGCAAAACCTGACGCCTCTAGTAACTCGACCCATTGGACAAACTTCCTAAATACCGATGAAAACTGTTTTACATCTAACGCCCTACTCCGTGGTTACCCCCAAGTATGGGGGAGCGATTCGGGTGAATAATCTATGCCGGGAATTATCCCAACAGTATCGAGTCGTGCAATTTGCTCAGCAGGTGGCAAAGCACCAAATCACCTGGAGTCTCTCCCCGATGGTTGAGGAAATCACCCCGACCTATACCGAATACAGCAGTCGCCATCCCCTGAGTCTGCTGCTCTACGGAATTGCCTGTTCCTACCTCAAGTGTCCCCCTTTCTTACAGGGAAAACTCCTAGACTGGGTAGCACCCGTCTGGTTGCATCAGCAACTTCAGCAAGCAGCCGTAATTAATGTAGAGCATCCCTGGCAATTTTCCTGGGTTTATCAACAGAGGCAACGGCAGCGGCATCCTAAGCCGATTGTGGTGACCGCTCACAATATTGAGGCAGAATTGTGTTCCCCCGAGGATATTGCGGCCCCGGCGGCGATCGCCCGTTACCTGGTTCAACAAGTAGAACGGCATGAGGGATTTGCCCTGCGCCATGCAGACTGCATCTTCACCATGTCGGAGGAGGATACGGCAACCCTCTCTGATCGCTATGGCATTGACCCAGAGCGCTGTGTGGTGATTCCCAACGGTGTGGACTGCAACGCTTTTACCCCTGCCACCCCTGCCCTGCGGCAACAGCGTAAACAAGAACTAGGATTGACCGATCGGTCGGTGATTCTCTTTGCTGGCTCCACCCATCTACCCAATCAAGAGGCCGTTCAGCAGATTGTTAAATGGGCAGAAAATTGGCCCGATCCGCGATCGCACTTTTTAATTGT
>JAYKHH010000600.1:0-3708 GCA_035285265.1 Leptolyngbyaceae cyanobacterium
TTTTATCAATTGCTCCATGCCACCACCTTGGAAGCTGGAGTGATAGACACGGTGATGCAAGGAGGCGATACGGATACCAATGGGGCGATCGCAGGTGCTTTGTTAGTGGCCGTGTATGGCTATGGGGCAGTACCGAGCCAGTGGCGCGATCGCGTGTTAACCTGCCGACCCATTTCAGGGTTGGTAGGAGTCTCGAAACCCCGCCCAAAATCCTTCTGGCCTGTTGATATTCTTGACCTCGCAGAACATTTGCTCCTAGCTGGGCAGAATTCAATGCAAATTCTTTAAGGGGTTGCCAGGAGACAGGTCATCAGAAACTGTTTGTAAACTAAGATTAAGATTTTCTCAATCCCTGAGCTGGCTAGCGTCCTCAGGCATCCCATCCCAAGCTGGATGGTACTCCGATTGAAGCTAAAAACCCAATACCAGTAAGGACTTTGGGCACTGCAACAATCGTTTATAAACAGTTTCTCAGTTTGATTCATCCGGCTCCTCAACCTTTGGGTGCTGGTCACGCATACCGAAATGGACTGGGTCGTGGCAGTACTGATGTAGTTACGTCAGATCTCCCCAGCGATGATTGTGATGGTTTCTGTTCCGATGGTGGACTTCCAGGAGGTCTTCTGACTTGCAGTACAGCCTGCAATGAGGACATCTGCCCTGTTGTTGCTTCAATAATTTGGAAACCACTCTAGATCCCTTCCTCCGCAAGAGCTTCAGACTAATAACCCCTTGTTGTAGCGACGCTCTCATTACCCCGATTAAGTTGATAATACCCTTACCCTATCCCCCCATACGGGATTGAACTTCTAGCAAAACAACGATTTACTAATAACTCCGGGGTTTACAGAATTTGCTTGAATTACGGGAATCTTTGTAAGCAACTTGATGTAACTTCACCTCGCCTTGCCCCTTTGTAGATGGTCAATAGAGTGAGATTGCGGTCGGTGTATCGATAGAAATAGGACAAGTTTATGAACAAGCAATCGATTCTTTTGACAACGCTCGCCTTAACAGGTTTAATTGTGATTCAAAGCTGCGCGGGGAGCCAATCTCCACAAGTAGAAGCGCCGACCGGTAACGCATCGCCTACTGGACAAGCTGCTGAGCAAACCACGGAAACGACTAATGGAGAAACTGGAACGTTAAAGATTCGGGCTAATGGAGAGGATTTTGTCCGGCAAGGATTTGTAACTAAAGATGGATGGCGGGTTGACTTTGATCATGTCTATGTCAACCTCGATCAAGTGACCGCTTACCAAACTGATCCTCCCTTTGATCCCAAAGCCGATCAATCCGTTGAACCGAAAGCCAAAACAAAGGCAAGTCTGGATGGGGTGAAAACGATCGACTTAGCCGCAGGGGATAAAAATGCAGAGCCGATTGTGATTGGCGAAGTGCAAGCACCAGCCGGTCGTTATAATGCGCTGTCTTGGCAGATGGTGAAAGCGCAAGATGGACCAGCCGCAGGCTACCCTCTGTTAATTCAGGGTACGGCAACCAAAGCTGGAAAGACTGTTGATTTTACCTTGAAGTTAGATCAGGAATTGGGCTTTACCTGCGGTGATTTTGTTGGTGATGAGCGCAAGGGCATCGTGCAAGTAGGACAGACGGCAGATCTGGAAGCGACTTTCCACTTTGACCACCTGTTTGGTGATGCTGATACTCCTGCCGATGATGATTTGAATACTGGCGCATTGGGATTTGAACCACTGGCGGCGATCGCCCAAAATGGTCAACTGGATGCCGACCTCGCTACCCTAAAAGAGCAACTGTCTCAGGAAGACTACAACAAGCTGATAAAAGTTCTTCCATCCCTGGGACATGTGGGTGAAGGACACTGCCAAGAGACAAAGCTGACATCATGACCATCATCAGGAAAACTGTTCTACTCAGTCTGTTGTGTGTTGTAGGCTGGCAATTCAAGGTAAATGCTCATGGGGTGGCGATCGAGTACCAGGCAACCCAGGCATACGAAGTCAAGGCAGCCTACGATACGGGAGAACCGATGGCTAATGCTCAAGTTGCTGTATTCTCCCCCAACGACCCGGCTAAACCCTGGTTAACGGGAACGACAGATGCCGAAGGACGGTTTGTCTTTAGTCCATCTGCTTCCGGAAACTGGGAAGTGCAAGTGCGGCAGGCAGGACATGGGGATGTGCTGGTGATTCCTGTTGAGGATGGGGCTGCTTCTACTACAAGGGCTCCAGCAACGCATCATCCAAAAAATAATGCCGAAAACACCTCTGTGGCAACAGGGGTGATCGACAACTACACACCGCTCCAGAAGGGCTTGATGATAGGTGCTGTCATTTGGGGATGCGTGGGCACAGCCTTATTCTTTGCGCGAGGCAGGAAGGGACAGGAGAGCGATGCACATTCCTGATGGTCTACTTCCAGCCCCAGTCGCGATCGGTAGCTATGCCTTGACTGGACTGGCAACCCGGTACTCGTTGCGGCAAATCAATCGTAGACGCAACCCGACCGAGGATCTGCCGAAAGCGGCTTTGCTGACCGCTGCTTTTTTTGTCGCGTCATCCATTCACATTCCAATTCCACCCACTAGTGTGCATCTGGTGTTGAATGGATTACTGGGCGTGGTGTTAGGTTACTACGCCTTTCCAGCCATCTTGATTGGCTTGTTTTTTCAAGCCGTGATGCTGGGACATGGCGGGCTGACCACCTTAGGTGTTCATGCTGCCATGATGGGCATTCCCGCACTGCTGGCATCGCATCTGTTTCGGTTATATCCCCGCTTTGAAGGATCGCTCAAACCCAACTGGGCCATTGCACTCTTCGCCTTTCTGGCAGGTGCATTTGGACTGGGATTAGCCGCGCTGATTTTTCTCACTCTGATTGTGACAACCATCCCGGCTGAGTTTAATGCCGCAACTGAGCAAGCAGCAGTCTACGGACTCACGATCGCCCACCTTCCCCTGATGATTATTGAAGGTATCTTCACGGCAATGCTGGTGCTGTTTCTTCAGCGCGTCAAGCCAGAAATGATTAAGGGTGGGTCATGAAACTGGAATTGGATGAGTATGCTCATCTTAAGTCATGGCTGCATCAATGGGAACCTCGGTGTAAGTTGATCGGTTTGATGGCGTTGATTGTTGCGTTCGCATTAATTGATAATTTTCAGTTAATTCCATTCATGTTAGCGGTTACAGGCTTACTCTATGCCCTTTCCAGATTACCGCTTTCGTTCTGGTCAACTCGCATTCGCTACCCTGGTTTATTTCTGTTCGGAGTGGTAGCGCTGCTGCCGTTTGTATCGGGACAAACCATACTCTGGAACTGGGGGGTTCTCACCTTGCGGCAGGAAGGGATGATGGCGGTGGTTCTGATTGTCAGTCGATTTCTATCGATTATCACAATCGGGCTAATTTTGTTTGGCACAACTCCCTTCCTGACGATGGTCAGAGCAATGCGATCACTCGGTTTGCCTGCCATTCTCGCCGATATGCTGCTGCTATCCTATCGGTATTTGTTTGAAATTGCTGCCAGTTTGACCCAGATGAAACGATCAATGCGACTGCGAGGCTTTCAGAGTCAACGAAAAAGTCGCTGGTTTGTGCCAAATTGGCAAGACTTGAATCGGTTAGCTAGTTTGGCAGGAACTTTGCTAGTGCGGAGTTATGAACAAGCTGAACGAATTTACAAAGCGATGCGATTGCGGGGATATGGGCAGCAGAGTCCTAGCATGAC
>JAYKHH010000601.1:0-10347 GCA_035285265.1 Leptolyngbyaceae cyanobacterium
TATGGGTGCTTCAACCTTTACAGAACAAGCCCCTTTACCGGCTGTTCCCAAGGAGTTATCGATCATTGCGAAAGATTTATGGTCGGGTCAATTCTTCCTCAACCAAGATTTCACTCCTGATAATCTAAAGTCTCAGCGTCGCTTACGCCCCTTTGGCATGGTGCATTTGGCAACTCATGCTGAATTTAAAGCTGGAGCACCCGGCAACTCCTATATTCAGTTTTGGCAAGATAGGAAGCTCCGCTTAGATCAGATCCGGGAACTGGGATTAAGTAACCCTCCGGTCGAGTTACTGGTGCTCAGTGCGTGTCGCACAGCCCTAGGAGATCAGGAAGCCGAGTTAGGGTTTGGGGGATTTGCCGTGCAGGCAGGGGTGAAATCGGTGCTCGCCAGCCTTTGGTATGTCAGTGATGAAGGCACCTTGGGGTTGATGAGTGGGTTTTATCAAAAGCTTAAAACAGCCCCGATCAAGGCAGAGGCACTGCGGGAAGCGCAGATTGCGATGCTCAAAGGGCAAGTGCGGATGGAGCAGGGGCAGCTACTAACTTTAAATCAAAAAGTAACCCTGCCACCTGAACTGAGTGCCTTAGGCGATCGCAAGCTCAGCCATCCCTATTATTGGGCGGGCTTCGCGATGATTGGTAATCCTTGGTAGGGCTAAAACATTGGTAGGGCTAAAACAGCAGCCCCAGAGAACCATTAGTTCTCTGGGGCTGGATCGAAGCGGGTAACGCGATTCGAACGCGCGACATTCACCTTGGCAAGGTGACGCTCTACCACTGAGCTATACCCGCGAATGAGTTAGGATCTTTAGGATCGCAAAATACTTGTCATCTGTCAACTCCTACCGAAGATGATTTTTTTTATCTCCCGTGTCAGTTTGAAAGCCGACCACCGACTGTATTGGGAGTGACGCTTTCCGATAATATTTAAGGAGTGTTCAAACGAGGGATTACTATGAGTCAAGCAGAGATTTTCGATAAAGTGAAGGCAATTGTGGTTGAGCAACTGGGTGTGGAAAAAGAAGAAGTCAAGCCAGAAGCTAGCTTTGCCAACGATTTAGGGGCTGATTCTCTAGATACCGTTGAGCTAGTTATGGCCCTGGAAGAAGCCTTTGAAATTGAAATTCCCGATGAAGCAGCCGAAGGGATTGGTACGGTTCAACAAGCCGTAGACTTCATTAGTCAACAGGTTTCAGCTTAGAAAATCAGGCGAAAATCTTACTAGGCATCGCGAGTAGACCTATCCAGTAGACCTATCTACTCACCGTCTTCACACACTCTGCGTTTTAGGCATTTATCTTAAAAATCTGATCACCATGACAAATTTCGACTGTAAGCGCGTTGTTGTAACAGGTCTCGGCGCGATTACACCCATTGGCAATACCTTGGCTGAATATTGGGAAGGGTTGCTGGCGGGGCGCAGTGGGATTGGTCCCATTACCCTGTTTGATGCAGCACGGCACGCTTGCCGAATCGCCGGTGAAGTAAAGGGTTACGACCCCCACGACTATCTAGACCGCAAGGATGCGAAGCGGATGGATCGCTTTGCCCAATTCGGCGTTTCTGCTAGTAAGCAAGCGATCGCAGATTCCCAATTGATAATTAATGACCTCAACGCAGAGCAAGTCGGTGTAATTATCGGGACAGGCATTGGCGGGCTGAAGGTTTTAGAAGAACAGGAGGAAATCTACTTAACTCGTGGGCCGGATCGGTGTAGTCCGTTCATGATTCCCATGATGATTGCCAATATGGCAGCGGGGCTAACTGCAATTCATACCGGAGCCAAGGGGCCTAATTCCTGTACGGTCACGGCTTGTGCTGCAGGTTCTCATGCGATCGGCGATGCCTTTCGCCTTGTGCAGCGAGGCTATGCTCAAGCCATGATCTGCGGCGGGACAGAGGCACCCATCACTCACTTATCCGTGGCTGGATTTGCTTCGGCACGGGCACTCTCAACTCGCAATGATGACCCTACCCATGCAAGTCGTCCCTTTGATCGCGATCGCGATGGGTTTGTCATGGGTGAAGGAGCTGGTATCCTCGTCCTCGAAGAACTGGAACATGCCCGCAGCCGTAATGCCCGTATCTACGCTGAAATGGTGGGATATGGCATGACCTGTGATGCGTATCACATGACTTCGCCCGTACCTGGAGGTGAGGGTGCCGCCAGAGCTATAGAACTTGCTCTCAAAGATGGTGGATTAACTCCTGAGCAGGTGAGCTACGTGAATGCCCACGGAACCAGCACTGCTGCCAATGATGTCACCGAAACGGCTGCGATCAAAAAAGTTCTGGGCGACCACGCCTACAAAATTGCCGTTAGTTCTACCAAGTCTATGACTGGGCACCTCCTTGGAGGGTCGGGTGGTATTGAGGCAGTGGCAACTGTTTTGGCAATTGCAAATGATCAAGTTCCACCGACCATTAACTTAGACAACCCTGATCCTGGATGTGACTTAGATTACGTCCCCCATCAGAGTCGGGCACATCAAGTGGAAGTAGCTTTATCTAATTCCTTTGGGTTTGGTGGGCATAACGTGACCTTAGCTATGAAGAAGTACACAGAATGAAGAAGTCACAGAATCACTAATTCCTATCGCTTCTCCTTCAGCTCTGATTCCCCAATAGGGATAATTGCCTGTCTAGTCCCCTTAATGGGATGATGGGGATACAGCCTTAGGGCGATTCAGAGCACATCAATGCCCACTGCTTTACTGCTAACCGTTTTACTGCTAACCGTACTTCATTCAAAATATTATGGCTGTTGCAACCCAATCCCTCGAAGAACTTTCTATTAATGCTGTCCGCTTTCTGGCGATTGACGCAGTAGAAAAAGCGAAATCTGGTCACCCAGGATTGCCCATGGGTGCAGCTCCAATGGCCTATGTGCTTTGGAATCGCTTTATGCGGTATAACCCTAAAAATCCTCAGTGGTTTAACCGCGATCGCTTTGTCTTGTCTGCAGGTCACGGTTCGATGTTGCAGTATGCTCTACTGTACTTAACGGGCTACGACAGTCTCAGTATTGAAGACCTGAAGCAATTCCGCCAATGGGATTCCAAAACCCCCGGTCACCCTGAGAACTTTATTACCGCAGGGGTGGAAGTCACCACAGGCCCCCTCGGCCAAGGGATCTGTAATGGGGTGGGTCTAGCGATGGCAGAGGCTCACCTCGCAGCTAAGTTTAATAAGCCCGGTCACACCGTTGTAGACCACTACACCTACGTGATCATGGGCGATGGTTGTAATATGGAGGGGGTCTCTGGGGAAGCGTGCTCCTTGGCAGGGCACCTAGGATTAGGCAAACTGATCGCCCTGTATGACGATAACCATATTTCTATCGATGGTCATACCGACATCTCTTTTACCGAAGATGTAGGCAAGCGTTACGAAGCCTATGGTTGGCATGTACAAGCCGTTGAAAATGGCAACACTGACTTGGAAGCAATTCATAAAGCGATTGAAGCTGCCAAAGCAGTTACAGACAAACCTTCCTTAATTAAAGTCCGTACCATCATCGGGTTTGGTTCTCCCAACAAGGCCGATACCCACGGGGTACATGGTGCAGCTTTAGGTGCGACTGAAGTTGAAGCGACTCGCAAAAACCTTGGCTGGGAATACGAACCCTTTGTGATTCCTGATGATGTGTTGAATCACTGGCGCAAAGCTGTGGATCGGGGGGCAGCGGCAGAAGCAGAATGGAATCAAGCCTTTGCTGCCTACAAAGCTGCCTACCCCACGGAAGCGGCGGAACTAGAGCGGATGCTCAGCGGTAAGTTGCCTGAAGGTTGGGACAAGGCGTTACCAACCTACACGCCTGCGGATAAGGGCGATGCGACCCGCAACCATTCCGGCAAGTGCCTCAATGCGATAGCTGGAGTTGTGCCTGAATTGATTGGCGGCTCAGCGGATTTAGCGCCTTCTAATATGACACTCTTGAAGTCTTCAGGAGATTTCCAGAAAAATCAGTACCACAACCGCAACCTCCGCTTTGGAGTTCGGGAACATGGCATGGGTGCCATTTGTAATGGCATTCTTCTGCACAATTCTGGGCTGATTCCCTATTGTGCTACTTTCTTGGTCTTCGCTGACTACATGCGGGCAGCCATCCGCCTTTCTGCTCTGTCCCAAGCAGGGGTGATTTACGTGATGACCCATGACTCCGTTGCTTTGGGTGAAGATGGCCCTACCCACCAACCTGTAGAAACCATTGCTTCTCTACGAGCCATTCCGAACCTGTTGGTTTTACGTCCAGCAGATGGTAACGAAACCTCTGGAGCTTACAAGATTGCCCTAGAAAACCGCGATCGCCCCTCTCTCTTGGCTCTCTCTCGCCAAAACCTACCTAACTTAGCGGGCAGTTCTATTGATGCCGTGGCTAAGGGTGCCTATGTGGTCTCAGACAGCGAAGGCACGCCCGACCTGATCTTGATTGGCACGGGTGGTGAAACCTATATGTGCGTCGATGCGGCTGAGCGTCTACGCAGCGAAGGCAAGAAGGTGCGGGTGGTTTCCATGCCTTGCTGGGAACTGTTTGAGGAGCAAGATGCTGCTTATCGGGAATCAGTTTTGCCGAAAGCCGTTAAGAAGCGTTTAGCTGTGGAAGCTGGCACCAGCTTTGGGTGGTGTCGCTATACGGGTGATGAGGGAGCCATGATCAGCATTGATCGCTTTGGCATCTCTGCCCCTGGTGGTATCTGCCTAGAGAAGTTTGGCTACACCGTAGATAACATTGTGGCTCAGGCTCAAGCGTTGCTAGGGTAAGCTTTCACCCTCGAATCTTTAAATAAACCCTCAGAGGCTACTTGAATTCAGGAGCCTCTGGGGGTTTTTAATCTAGTCACCCAGATCAAATTCAACGACCGTTGCAATAGCTGTTGCAATTTCTGCCATCTTTTCGGCAGGCAGATCACCCAATTTCCGGATAAATCTTTGAATGTCCATGCCGCGTAGCTGAAGAACGTCTACAGCCGAAGCTTTGGTGAGGTTACTGACAGCATCGGGGTCAAGTCTAATGTCCCAGAGGTTTTGGGGAAAGTAATCTTTCCAGTCGGTGATGGGGGCAACACTACAGGTTTAACCCGCATCAAAGAGCAAATTCTAGAGTAGTCTACTCCTTGGAATTTCCTAGGCAACTTACCTAAATTCAGACCCACCCGATTCAAATTTAACCTTGTCGTAAATTTCTGCTAGCAGAATCTCAAGTTTTAGCGATACAAATACTAAGTGATCGCCGAGATCCTCGTATTCCTGAAATTCCCATTTTCTGGCTGACACTTTGGCATAGTGCTCTACATGAACACTGTATTGATCTATCAAGACATATTCTTGAAAATCGGGAATTGAGCGATACGCCGTAAACTTATTCCCCCGGTCATGACCCTGGGTTGACTCAGACAATACTTCAAGAATTACCAACGGATTCGTAATTGTATCCTGCCGCCCTTCCTGAAGTTTCAACTCCCCCTGTACTACGATCACATCTGGATAAGTATAAATCCGCTTCCGAGGAATCCACAGTCGTTGATCGGCAACAAATACTTCACAGTCTGTACCCCTCAGCCCGTTCGTCATCACTGTGCAAAGGTTGCGGGTAATTCGATTATGATTCGGCATTGCCCCAGCCATTGGCACAATCTCTCCATCAATATATTCATGCCGAACCTCGCTCTCACTTTCCATCTCCAAGTATTCTTCTGGAGAGTAGATTCTTTGGGCTTCGATTTGAGCAATCATGGTTAAATCTCTACGATCGCGAGTTATTGTTCAACGGATTATAAACTTGCTGATTTTAGCGAACTAGGTTTACGGTCACGCCTAGATTATCAGTTTGCCCAAATGCGATCGCAGGTCAGCGATGGAAGATGGGTCAGTGCCAAGGCGAGAGAAGGGCGATCTCTCAAGGACAATCCCTAAGCTGGAGTGGAAAGGCTTAGTTTGGTGTTGACCAGTCTTCGATCTGCAATTCTGTAATCTGTCCAAAATCTGACTGGTTGCGGGTTAGCAAGATGGCGCTGTTGACCAGAGTAATGGCGGCAATTTTCAAATCCATATTGCCTAAACGAGGATAGGTTTTCCGTAAGCCTTGATGCTCTAGAGCAGCGATACGGCTAAAAGGGAGCATTAGAATTGATTGATAGTCCTTGGCAAGTTGCTGTAGCCCTTGATATGCCAAAACTTGCTTATCTAACGTTTTTACCCTAGATAGAACACTGAGCCGACCTCTAATTTGTTCTTCGTAAGTAATCACAGTCACTGCGACCTCCACCTCTTCAAGGGCCATCAGTCTTGCAAGAATTCGTTTTCCTTCTTGCCCGTTCCGCTGAATGAGACTGAGATGGTCAGTGTCAAGAATGTACATTGTGAAATATCAGTAACCTATTCAGCAGATTGCCGCCATTTTTGTCCTAGGCGGATAGCTTCATCAAAAGTGGGATCGTTCTCGAAGCTACCTGCAATTTTTAGCCACCAAGGAGATTTTTGGGAGACAAATGCAGATAGCATCTGTTTCAGGTGTGCTAACTCTGCTTCTAAGGTTGTGATTCGCGTTTCGAGTTGTTGAGATCGTTCTTCTAGTTGCTGGGAGGTCATGGGAATCTCCAGTCAGTGAGAGTGCTGAACGCATTATAGCAAGCACCCTGAAATCACTTAGGCTCGTGGATTTAATCACCTAGCGATCGCACCCCACACTCTAGACAAAACAATCCCTTCGGTCAGCTTTGCGATCGCACCTGCTCATCCCTTAAATCCGCGATACCTTCGGTCAGCTTCGCGATCGAACGCTCAACTTGGAGACTGAAGCCAGGACAATCGCACCCCACACTCTAGACAAGGCGATCGCTGGTGGAGTGTTGGGCTGCAAGATCATTTTTTCTTGCAAAAACTACGGAATAAGCACAATGTCATGGGCACCCCGAACAATATCTAGTTTGAAGCCTGTTCGCTCTAATCTGGGTGAGTTGCCTGGAATGACATGCCAAAATTCAACGGCACCGGTTCGTGGGCTTTGTTCACGATAGTTATAGACAACGACTGCCAGAGATTTGCCAGTAGTATCAAAGGTAGCTTGTTCTGGCAATAAGCCTTCAAAGCCATATTCTCCAATCGTTGTCAGTTGCCCAGTGGTAGGATCAAACCGAACCAGTGACAGTGAACTGTGCGGCTTACCGCGCCAAGCGGGAGGAAAATTGGGGCTGAAGTAGGTGCGACGCATGTTAACTGTTGCAATCAACGTGTTGTCTGGATTGAGCGCAAATCCTTCAGGGCTAAGTCCAACTTCGGTTCTAGAAGCAATCTGTGGAGGGCTTTTCAATCCCGGTTCAAAGCGGATTGCAATCATTTCGCCTTTTGGGTTTGCTAAAAAATTCAACTCGCGTACACCGTACATGCGCCATTTCAAATCCGGCACCAGCAAGAATCGCCCATCAGCAGTGAATCTAGCATGACTGAGGTGATTACCCACCATTAATGGACGATCGTAAGGCTGAATTTGAATGGTTTGCTCGGATTGCACGAGTTGATAGAAGCCAACAGATGAGATTAATTCACCTACTCTGTCGTTATTGGTTGTCGTGATGGCAAGAAAATTTCCAGAAGGATGCCAAACCGCAGCTTCTGGAACATTTGAGTCAGGGAAATCTTGGGCGATCGCAAATCCTTCCATTCTTCCCAATGTTCCATCGGGCTGAATCTGAGCAATCACTAGCTCTTTTCCTTCTTCTTCTAAATTAATGGCTAATAGTTCACCATTCGGACTAATACTCAGATGTTTAGGATTTTTGCCAACTGCTACAGTTTGCACAATCTTCGGTTGCCGAAGATTCTCAATATCAACCACAGTAATGCTTTCACCAATTGGCATCTCATCAATCGTGTTGAGTTCCTGAATCCCATCCGCTGGACGCGATCGCACCTCCGCCACATAGGCGTAATTTCCATTCGGTGAAACGGCAATGATTTGAGGCCATGACATCACCGAATTTGAAACCTGGATTGACGAAACAGTTGGGCGCTCAGGATCAAGCGGTAGCGTAATGGCTGTGAGGGTATCTTCAATGCCAGCAACGCGATCGAGCTTAGCATCTGCGTAAGCGGTTGCCACCATATCTGCGTCCGAAGCAACCAGGAGCGCACGACCAGAAAACTGTAGCGACTCGTTTCCCTGGGCAATCGGAGCAATACCGACGGGTTCGATCAACTGCAACAGTCCAAAAACCACAAGGGCAACCACAAATCCTAAAATTGCCCAAAATGATCGGCGTAGCATCTTGGATTTGAAAAGTTTCATAGCTCGTTCTGTCTAAGTTCCAGGGACACTGCTCAATTTCTCAAAGGTGACGAAAGGAGAGCTATTAATCAAGATAGAATAACCAAAAACCAATTGTCCAAGTCATTTTTGGCACTAAAGTAATAACTTTGAGTTATCAAATGGAACTGCGATCGCTGCGCTACTTTGTCACTGTTGCAGAAGAACTTCACTTTGCACGGGCTGCGGAACGCTTGCAACTGACACAACCTGCCTTGAGCAAGCAAATTGCTGCACTGGAGAAGGAGTTGGACGTGCAACTGTTCACTCGCACCAAACGGACTGTGAGCCTGACTGCCGCTGGACAAGTTCTGTTGGAGCAGACAACGCGGCTTTTGTCGCAAGTGGATGACATCATTCAACTAACCCAACGCACCGCTCGGGGCGAAGAAGGGCAGCTCCGGATCGGCTTTACTGCAACAGCAACGCACACGATATTGCCAGCATTAGTACGGGACTTTCGCGATCGCTTTCCCAGGGTTGAGCTAACAATGCTGGAACTTTGCACTGAGGCACAGGTTGCGGCATTGAAAGAAAAACGAATTGATATCGCTTTTCTGCATCCCCCTATTGATGAGCGTGGCTTGAAACTCTACCCAATTCTGGAAGAAAACTTTGTGGCAGTGCTGCCCAAGCACCATCCTTTGTTGAGATATGAACAAATTCCGCTATCTGCCTTGGCTGATGAACCTTTGATTGTTCATCCTCGCAACGAAGGTCCTGTGCTCTACGATGGGTTTATTCAGGTCTGTCAGCAGACTGGCTTTCAGCCCAAAATTGTTCAGGAGTCAATTTCGACTCAAACTCGCATTTGTTTAGTAGCCGCTGGACTTGGGATTAGCTTTGTGCCAGAAAGTGTGCAATTTTTAGTGGGCACGGATGTAGTTTGTAAATCCTTAGCAGACTGCCCCATCAAATTGAAATTTGCTGCTGCTTGGCGACAAGACCGTCCCGCTCCAACTCTTTATGCCTTCCTGGATAGCTTACTCAAGGGGACTTAGAAGAGGGGACTTAGAGGAAAGTTGTTTACCGTCGTCAAAGCAATTAGCACTAGACATCGTCAAAAGTAGACGAGCAGGGCGATGGGATGGGTCATGGCAAAGACGTTAGCGACGAAAACGGGAATGACCAACGAGTGGTTGGAGAAACAGGGTTTGTTATCGATTCACCATCTTGGGATGAAAGTCTAAGGATACGCTTAATCCATTCAGATTGTTTGCGTGGTGACCTGATCTGTCCACTGCGGATCTCATGATGGGTGGTGTGGGAGGGGAGGGTTAAATGCCCTCCTAAACCCGATTATGCCTCTACTGGCTGCTCAGACAACAACTGTGACTGAATAAAGCTGTGTCCACGATCAAACCGTGGAATCATTCTATAGTTGAGCTGTCTCAGTTCATCAATGATGACAGGACTATCAAAGTCTTTGGAATTTCGATTTAAGAAGCAAGGCTGTCCTAGTAAATCCTGTCGTAACTGAGTAATAACTGATGCATATACAAGGGCATCTTATGGTGTTAAGTCGTAAGTAGTTTCATAGGAGATTCAACAGGGGGATGGAGTGGGGCGATCACAATTTTCCAATCTGGAATGCTAGAGAGTGATGGCCTTGAGTTGAGAGCGGGCGATCGCCTGTAGGGATAGGGTGTTGGATGGGAGGGATTTCAGCCTGTGGAGTTGGGGCGCGATCGCCCAAATGGTTACTGGATCTTCTACAAATGGTTACTGGATCTTCTACCAAACACAGAAAAGGTCATCTGCCTTAAATAGCTTGGACAGATTGGGATGCTTCCGATAGTCCTGAAAAGATTCAGTTTTGTTGAAGCTATGAAGTGGCTCTGATGGCTTCTAAGTGATGGAGTCTAATAACGATCCTTAGAGTAGCCACCGCCTCCGCCTCTGCGGTTATCTTCGCGGGGTTTAGCCTTGTTGACCTTCAGTTCTCGACCGAGCCATTCTGCGCCATCTAGCTCCGCGATCGCTGCATCTTCTTTACTTTCGTCTTCCATTTCTACAAACGCAAAGCCTCGTTTGCGTCCC
>JAYKHH010000602.1:0-10104 GCA_035285265.1 Leptolyngbyaceae cyanobacterium
AGGATGGGTTAGCGATAGCGTAACCCATGCGGGCGATGGGTTAGCGATAGCGTAACCCATCCTACGTTTAATTACACCCAGCTACTTAATACCGAGAGGCAATTAAAGTTTGATACTTCCCTAAAATGCTCAAAGTATAGTGGGCAATTGAGGGATAGTCACCTTCACCATAGGATTGAGGGCGAGTATTGTTATAGAGCGTGGGATCACCAGAGTACCAATAGGAAGCCACCATGCGAACCGCGATCGCTTCATTGCCACCACTCCGTCTCATGGCATCTTGCCAATATTGGGCGAGCTTAGCATCAATAATTTGTAACTGTAGCTCAGGGCTATTCAGAAACTGTGGAACCGTTAAGGGATAGCCCAACACTTCTCTAGACCAAGGTTCTACATTTTCAGGCATCACCTGTCCGTAGCCCAGTGCTCCGGAGTGAGGGTTAACCGCTCTGGGATTTCCCCCGCTTTCCTGTCCAATGATGGCTTGACGTAAGGCAAGGACTTGAGAGGGCATAGGGCCGCCCGGTCGGATGGCCACCTGCGGAGGACGACGGGGAGCAACGGTCGGGGCCGTCTTTTGCTGCTCATGCATTAAGCCAATAATAATCGCTGGATCGATTAACTGATTTTCGTACTGGACTTCCCAATGTAGCTGGGGCTGCTGATTCTGTTGATTAGCTCCTATGCGACCTAGTTGATTTCCTGCTTTGAGTTGCTGCCCTACTTTGAGGATAGTCTCAGCATCGATTAGGTAGACTTGCCCTTGAGGGGTTACATTGATTTGCCCCTTCAAGGCGCAGTATTTATGCCGCCAAGGTCCCGACTGAATAACCGCGAAATTACCACAGGTAGGATCATAGGCAATTTGCTCAACTCGCCCCGGTAGCCAACTCCGAACAGAACTACCCTCCTTAGCCCCCAGATTGATTCCACGATTAAAGACCTGAGCGCCTTCTATGGCTAGAGACTGACCATACAAGGACAAATAACCACTAAACCCCGCCACTGGAAACGAGGCACTTGTCCAACTTTTGTTAGCCTTCACTTGCATGAGTAATTGATTCAATCTGGGATTGTTGGCTTGGGCAACTCCAGGCTGTAATCCCACAACAGCCAAACCTGAAGCCAAGCTTAGTAATCCAATTCCCACTGAAAAAAGTGTGCGCTTCATTGAGGTATTCCTGATTCAAAAATGGACAAAATTACTACTGATACCGTCTGAGGCAAACCTAAGTTGAAAATTCATGTCGCGTTGACGAGTGGCTCTGAGGGTATTAAAAGTTTCCTCAAGCCGACTCAACAATATCGTGGTTAGCAGAAATCCTGTCAGAACTACCGAGAGCGAGCCTGCTGTTGATACATTTCTCGGAGTACTAAAGAGGGATTAATTCGCTGGTTGTTGTACTGTAATTCCCAATGTAAGTGAGGGCCTGTTGTCCGCCCGGTCATACCAACCCGGCCAATTACTTCACCCGTCTGAACCAATTGCCCTTGCCAGACTTGAATGTTACCGGAGCGATCGCTTAAATAACGGCCTCTAACATTAGCCTCAATATTTCCTTGCAAGTGGCAGTAAAGGTGTACCCATGAACCTGAACGAATCTTGACGGATGTTCCACAAATCGGATCCCTGGACACCTCTATCACTTGACCTCCCATCCAACTACGAATGTAGCTACCGGATGGAGCAGCCAGATCGAGTCCTGTATGAAACTCTTGCTGCCCTGACCCATTGCTAGAAGATCGGTAGCCATAGAGAGACGTATATCCCTGAAAATTTTCCACAGGGAAAGAAGAATCTTGCCAGTTGGCCTTCCAAGCCATTTGAGCAATATTAGGGGATGGGACAACTTCCTGGGCAGTCACCTGATTTTGCTCAAATCTGGAACCGATTAACCCTACTATTCCTAAACCTGCCAAAAGTGCTAAGCGCTTCACCTCAAGACTCTCCTTATCCAAACTCACTACAGAAACACACAACTTTTTGCCATGGCAAAGCCGGCCCACCTCAGTCGGTGACTAACAGAGACACCATGGATAATACTGTCAAAACTTATATGGCACGATCAGGAATTAAGTGATTGTGCCTAAGTGATATTCCTTAGGTGATATCATAGACTCTTTGTCGGGTTTTGTTAGCCCAACACCATGAAGAGTCAGTGAATTTCCTCAAGGTTAAAATTAATAGATGTTACCTTGGGACACAAGGGGGCTATCACCCCTCAAGGGATATACCCTGCAACAAAGCTTATCAATGCCTGAGATCTTTGCACAGTAATCTTTAGAAGGTTATCAATCAAGGTGAGACTTGGGATTTTAAGCCACTGATGGAGTTAATTTAATGTTGCCTAATCTTGACAAAGATAGAGTTAAGAAATTCCGCAGGACTGGCCCCTATCAGAAATCCCACTGACTCTTAGTAAGGATAAGGAATTCCTGCTTGTTGAAAGATTTGTTCGGCAGTGATTTTCAGCCAGGTAAATGAGGGATCGGCAATCAGAGTTTCGCCTGTGTAAGTCTGAGGTGGAGCATCGGGATAAAACACCGTCACACTTCTGGCTTGACTGTCTATAATCCAGACTCTTAGAACCCCTGCATCTAAATAATCCCTGGCCTTACCGGCTAGCCCCCCAAAGCTCTGCCTGGGAGATGTAATCTCAACGACTAGCTCTGGGATAGCGGGACAGGCTTCATCCTGTAGCCAAGTAGCCGGTAAGCGTTGATGGGAAACGTACAACAAATCAGGAACTGGTGCCCAATCTTGGCCTTGACGGGTTAAGATAACAGCCCAATTGGCACGGACTCGCCCCCAACCTTGGCACCATCGGCTAATTGGGCTTAGCAACGCCAGAGTTAATGAAGCATGAAAAAACCTTGGCGACATTTTGGGTACAGCCTGACCGTCCACCAGTTCATAAACCAGATCTCCCTCGCCTTCAGAGGTAGCAAGAAACTCCTGCAGCGTCAGTTTTCGGCTTATCTGAAGCATGGTTGACTCTTCGCTTTGGGTTCAAATCTGGACTTATATTACCTACATATATAGGATTTTTGAGAATAACCTACTACATATAGCGTTTTTTTTCAAGTTACATTGTCTGCGTTGGATGCACCCCAGAGCTAGGCAATTACCAGGTATCAAGCAGGTATAGATTCGGTTTTGCAGCGAGAGCGCCCTAGAGAGAACCTAAAATCCACCCTAAACGGACTAGAGAAAAATTCTGCCAGTAACTAAGGTTTTTACCACTATAAAAAAATGGTTTCGTTGCTAACGATCATGAATTCCTAAGGTTGTGATTCCTCTTCGCGACCGAATCAGCCTTTGTCCTTATCCTGAAAGGATTTGCAATGCATTATTATGGTGTCACACTCCCCGTTTTACCTCCCCTCCGACCCCGATAACAGACTAGTAAAATAGCCAAGAATTGATATCAATGGTCTAGAGGGTACACAAAACTGATAGATTTACCCAGTAGGAGCAACCAAGATTTATCAAATTTATGAAAGTTCTGGTTATTGGTGGTGATGGCTATTGTGGTTGGGCAACTGCCCTGTACCTTTCTAATCGGGGTTATGAAGTCGGTATTTTAGATAGTATGGTGCGTCGGCACTGGGATTTAGAACTTTGTATCGAAACGCTGACGCCCATTGCACCGATTCAGCAGCGACTTCAGCGCTGGAAAGACTTAACAGGTAAGTCTATTGAACTGTTTGTTGGCGACATTACCAACTACGAATTTCTGAGCAAAGCCCTCCATCAGTTTGAACCAGAAGCAATTGTGCATTTTGGGGAGCAGCGATCGGCTCCCTTCTCCATGATTGACCGGGAACATGCCGTCTTAACCCAGGTTAATAATGTGGTCGGGACGCTCAACTTGCTCTATATCATGCGCGAGAGCTTCCCGGATTGTCACTTGGTCAAGCTGGGCACGATGGGCGAGTATGGGACTCCCAATATTGACATTGAAGAAGGCTACATTACCATTGAGCACAATGGGCGCAAAGACACCTTGCCCTATCCCAAACAGCCTGGAAGCTTCTATCACCTTTCCAAGGTGCATGATAGCCACAATATCCACTTTGCCTGTCGCGTTTGGGGCTTACGGGCAACGGATCTGAACCAAGGCATCGTCTATGGTGTTTTGACTGATGAGACAGGCATGGATGAACTGTTGATCAACCGTCTTGACTACGATGGCGTTTTTGGCACGGCCTTGAATCGCTTCTGTATTCAGGCAGCGATTAACCATCCCCTGACCGTTTATGGCAAGGGCGGACAAACCCGTGGCTTCTTGGATATTCGCGATACGGTGAGATGTGTGGAACTGGCGATCGCCACTCCTGCTCAACCGGGCGAATTCCGGGTCTTTAACCAATTCACCGAACTATTTAGCGTCGGTGACATTGCCATGATGGTGAAGAAAGCGGGCAATGCCCTAGGACTCGATGTGGAAGTCACCAATTTGGAAAATCCTAGGGTTGAGAAGGAAGAACACTACTTCAATGCGAAGAACACCAATCTTCTCAATCTTGGGTTACAACCCCACTACCTGTCAGATTCCTTGCTGGATTCCCTACTCAACTTTGCAATTAAGTATCAGCAGCGGGTTGATCCGGCTCAGATCTTACCTAAGGTCTCCTGGAAACGTTAGGAAGTACCACGGTACTCGTAATTCTAGGCATCCCTAATACTAGTCAACCGATCCAAAACTCATGATTGGTATTAAGTGCTGACAACTTGTGAATCTGGATACCTTTGGATTTGGATGCCTTTGGATTTGGATGCCTTTGGACTTGGATACTTTGCTATCAATCTTGATGAGCTCAAAAGATTGATAGCACGGTTAAATTCCAATAAGTATTTTGCACTTGAGAGAACTTACCTTGAGTTCCTCCGCTTCACTGAATTAACCTCATCACTAAGCAGATCTCTATGCGAATCGCTCTCTTTACAGAAACCTTTTTGCCCAAGGTGGATGGAATTGTCACACGCCTGCGCCATACCGTTGAACATCTACAGCGCTTTGGTGATCAGGTTTTGATTGTTTCTCCAGACGGTGGGCTAACGGAGTATAAAGGAGCTGAAATCTACGGTGTCTCTGGCTTTCCCTTGCCCCTGTATCCAGAGCTGAAGCTGGCATTGCCCCGACCTGCAATCCGAGAGGTGTTGGAGCGGTTTCAGCCCGATTTAATCCATGTGGTAAATCCGGCAGTGTTGGGGGTGGCAGGCTTGTATTACGGTAAATCTTTGAACATTCCCTTGATGGCGTCCTACCATACCCATCTCCCTCAGTACTTACAGCACTACGGTTTAGGTATGTTGGAGGGGGTTCTATGGGAACTGCTAAAAGCCATGCATAACCAAGCGGATTTAAATCTGTGTACCTCCACAGCCAGGGTGGAGGAACTGATGGGGCACGGGATTGAGCGCGTGGATTTGTGGCAACGAGGGGTAGATACCGAAACCTTTCAGCCCCATCTTGCGAGTGCTGAGATGAGATCGCACCTCAGCCAAGGAAATCCCGATAGCCCCCTGCTCCTCTATGTCGGTCGCTTAGGAGCGGAAAAGGAAATTGATCGGATTAAGCCGGTATTAGAAGCAATCCCAGGAGCACGGTTAGCCTTGGTAGGGGATGGCCCTTACCGCCAAGAGTTAGAAAAACACTTTGCTGGCACACCTACCCATTTTGTGGGGTATTTAGGTGGCAAGGAACTGGCTTCGGCTTTTGCCTCTGCGGATGCCTTTATTTTCCCGTCCCGCACCGAGACCTTAGGTTTAGTGCTCCTAGAAGCGATGGCAGCCGGGTGTCCGGTGGTTGCGGCCCGTTCTGGGGGCATCCCTGACATCGTGGAAGATGGGGTGAATGGCTATCTGTTTTCCCCCACGGATGACCAGGGGGCGATCGCTGCCACCCAACGATTGCTATCTCACCGAGAAGAGCGGGAAACCTTACGCCAAAATGCTCGTAAGGAAGCTGAGCGTTGGAGTTGGTCTGCGGCCACGCGCCAACTGCAAAAATACTATCGGCTGATTACGTCTCGCTCCCAATCTTTCCCTTCTGTTGCTTAGATAGGACTGACGCAATTCCCAGGAATTAATAGGGTTTTGGGGATTTTGGAAGGGTTACAGCCCTTCCAAAATCCCCAATTGCGTTAGTCCTGTTAGAAAATTTTCTGACGACCCACTGCAACGCTTACCCAAAATTCCGGTTTATACCTTCCACCCTGTGCAGTATCTTAGTAAAGCTTTAATTGAGAACTTGGGCGGATTTGGCAACTAGCTGTGGCTGATACGGGTCTACCCAAAGAAGTTCTTCACTGTTCCTGTGCAGGAGTATCCCATCATCCATGAAAATTTTCCGACCCCTGTGGATGTCGCTAGGACTGGCCTTGCGAAAACAGCACCACTTATTTCTCCGTCGTAGCTGTGCCACGGTGGTTCTCGCCAGTAGCATGATCAGTCAAGGAGTGGGGCTTAATCCCGCTCAAGCGCAAACCACGGCCTATTGTCAGTTAACGGCGGAAGCGATCGCCCAAAAAGATACTCTCCGCCTAGCCGCAGTGACGGGTGACTCCAATGCTAAGGCTCGCTATCAGGCTTTACTGACTAAGCATACAAGACAGTTGCAGCAATGTCGTAAGCAGACATGGCCCCAAAATCAGGCCATCTGGATTCGCTTGTATCCCTGTGATCTCCGGCCTGGTGCCCTCGATCAGATCATGGATCAAATTATTAATCGAGGCTATAACGAGGTTTATGTTGAAGTTTTTTATAGTGGTCAGGTTTTATTGCCTGCTGCCACCAACAAAACCCCATGGCCCTCGGTGGTTCGGACTCCGGGTTTAGAAAAGGCAGATTTGCTGGCTCAAGCGATCGCTAAGGGACATGAGCGGGGTCTGCGCGTTTATGCCTGGATGTTTACGATGAACTTTGGCTATTCCTATGCGTTGCGTTCTGATCGTCAACAAGCCCTGGCTCGCAACGGTAAAGGTCAAACAACCGTGGCGATCGCGGATCAGGCAAGCCTCCAGTTAGACCTGAGTGCTCCCATTGCCGAAGAAACCTTTATTGACCCTTACAGCCGATACGCGCAGTACGACTACTATCAACTGGTGCAAGAGATAGTCAAGCGGCGACCGGATGGTGTGTTATTTGACTATGTTCGCTATCCCAGGGGGCTAGGTACCGCATCCCTCGCCACCAGTGTTCAAGATTTATGGATTTATGGAGAAGCTTCTCAGCAAAGCTTGTTACAGCGGGCGCTTAACCCCAAGGGGCAGGAGCTAATTCGACGATTCTTGACTCGCGGATATATTACCGTCGGGGATGTCCAATCCGTAGACAAACTGTATCCCCAACAGAATCCCCCCCTATGGGAAGGTCATACCGTTACCTCTACTAAGTCTTTAACGCCGAGTCAGCAACAAGTTACGTTGCAGCAAGACCTCTGGTACTTAAGCGTTGCCCACGCTGTCCAAGGGATTTTAGACTTTTTGACCACGGCAAGTCTCTCTGCCCAGCGCCAAGGCGTACCATCGGGGGCTGTCTTTTTCCCAGGAGGGAACCAGGTGGTGGGGCAAGGATTTGACTCCCGCCTGCAAGCCTGGGATCGCTTCCCAGCCACTTTAGAATGGCATCCCATGGCCTATGCCGTTTGCGGTGCAACGAACGCGAACTGTATTGTGGAAGAAGTTCGACGAGTACTCAGTCAAGCCGCTCCTGAAACTCAGGTCAAACCTGTCCTAGCAGGAATTTGGGGGAAATCTATCAGCAATCGCCCTTCCTTAGAGCAGCAGATGGCAGCTTTACGACAGGCAATGCCTCAAATTAATTCGGTCAGCCACTTTGCGTTTTCCTGGCAAGAACCGCAATCAGATCGCAATCGCAAATTCTGCCAATTGCAGCCGACAACCGCTAGCACAGGGGTTAAGCCTGAATAGCAGCCTAGGTGGGGGTGCAATGTTTGCGCCCTCTTTTGCCAGATCAGAGCATTGCCCAAATTAAGATGCCCATCACAAACAATGCCCCTAGGCAGTAGCAAGTGCGCTGTAGGCGTTGCAGAATGGGCTGAATCTCATAGGTCACAATCAGGCGATCGCGGGTGAGCACTTCGAGGGGTTTAGCCCAGTATTGACCGTCATACCAACCCGATTCTTCGTAAAAGACGGTTTCCCGGACGAGGCGATCGCGGATATAGAACCACCCTAAATAAAGACGCAGCAGAAAGAAAGACAAGAGTAAACTTGCCCCGGCTGCGCCAGTGAGTGCAAACTGGATAGGATATTTAGTTGGAGAAAAACTACCCGCAGCAATGGGGCCAGAGATTAGCCAACTTGCACCCCAGATCCAAGTCAGCGGCGTGAGATAACCTCGCAGTGAGAGGGTTGCCCAACGGTAGAACCAGGACTCTTTTAAGGCGCTATATTCTTGCAGGGGTTGTTGCTCTAAAGGAACAGGGCAACTAGAAACAGAAGCATTCATAACAAAACCATGACAGCCCAGTTCTTTTACTGTAACAAGCGAGTTTAGCCCTGCGCTAGTTGGACAACTGGAAATTCAATGCGTTCGCCATGCCCCCAAAAGGCTTCCAAGTTATAAAACTCCCGTTCTTCTGGCATAAATATATGCACCATGACATCGCCATAGTCTTGCAAAACCCAACTTCCTTCTGATTTTCCTTCCGTTCGCACTGGCAAGCGCTGATATTTTTCCTCCACTTGGGCCTCAATGGAACCCGCGATCGCCCTCACTTGGACGTTAGAAAAGCCCGTCACAATGATGAAGTAATCGGCGAGGTAAGAGACTTCCGAAACCCGCAGGATGACAATATTAGCTCCCTTACGGTCTTCAGCGGCAGCGGCGATTGTCAAGGCTAAGTCTCGACTGGTGACGGAGGGGTCAACATTCACAGTGGATCGAGGAGAGGATAAAGCAGATTGGAAGTAGATTTTGGCAAGATTTGACATTCAATAAGTTCCTTTAACTTGAAGTTCCTGGTAAATTTCCGAGTCTGTGGCTTTAGACAGTTGTAAGGCCCAATTACGGGTCAATACAGTTCGAGGATGGATTAAGCGCCGGGTATGAATTAGATGCTTCAGAGAGTAGTCTGCAACGAGGGCGACACCTTGATATAAATTATGCCAACTGGCTTGCCGCAATGTCTCTAACTCTGGGGTGTTGCCTCGACCCGGCTCCAGGCTGTCCGCCAGGAATACAACGCAACTCAGCAAACTCATCCCAGGTCGTCCTAAGGTATGGTTTGAGATCGCTTGCAGCACCGCTTGATCCTGTACGCCAAACTCAGTTTTGGCGACGATAGCTCCAACTGCGGCGTGAAGTAAGTGGGGGTTAGCTTTTTCAACCGGATCTAGCTCCCAAGCTTCTGCCTGAGCCACTGCTAGAAGTTGCGACGGCTTCCAGCACTTTGCTAGATCATGCATTAATCCAGCTTGAGCGGCTTGTTCCCAATTCAAGTGATAGTGCTGAGCTAACTCAACCGCTGTTTGCTCAACTCTCAAAACATGGCTCAACCGCTCCGCTGGAAGATGGTTGGTCAACCAAGTTAAAACCTTTGCCCGTTGCTCTTGCTGATCCAAAGGAGTTAAAACTCCAGAAGACTCATCCATATTGAGCGACTACTCCTAGAGGAGTTGAGCTAGATGGTTGTATGAATAAGGAAAGAAACTGCAATAGAGTTATCCTGTAGGCGTAATCATCTACGGTAGCTTCATGGTAGCGCAATCCTGATCAGAGGTTGGCAGTTCAAGGTCATCCACTTCTTGGGCCATCAACTCTCTGGCTATCTGGAAATGATGCTAGAGATTGCTTGAGATTGCCTGAGTTCAACGTGAAGATATCCTTCTAATCTTTTCTGTATAAAAATTTATTTTAAAGCTTGTGTGAAGTCAAGGCTAGGACTTGACCAGAGGCTGCCTTTTAGGTATAGATCAGCTATGATGGCTACGAAATAAGGTTTGACAATAGAACTTAAGAGTAGTACTCCGATTCTGTTCTGAACAAACCAGTTCCTACACGTTTCCGTTTGGAGAGCATTGTGACTATTTACGTTGGTAACCTATCCTTTCAAGCAACCGAGGAGAACTTAC
>JAYKHH010000603.1:0-10191 GCA_035285265.1 Leptolyngbyaceae cyanobacterium
CGTAATAGTTTACAAAGTTTCTTAACCCAATCTCCATTTTGTTATCGACCTTGGGGGGTTGCAAATAGTCGTTGACCAATCGGCGGAGTTTGTACTCTATCTGGGTATGGGGAATCCCATTGGGACGGGATAGGGGGGCGTAGATCCGATCCTTTTCGGCTGCGACAAAGTCAGCGTCCGGCTCCACATGCTCTAAACCTTGAATGTAGTCCACGGCATTCTCACCCGCTAAGCGACCAAAGACAAAGGCTCCAATCATGTAGTTATGGGGAACACCTGCCATATCCCCGGCTGCGTATAGCCCTGCAACGGTGGTTTCTGCTTTTTCATTCACCCAAACCCCGGAAGCACTATGACCACTGCACAGGCCAATTTCAGAAATGTTCATTTCAACGCCGTGGGTGCGGTAGTTTTCCCCTCTCCCTTCATGGAAGCGCCCCCGACTCGGTCGCTCATTGGCCCACAGGACGGATTCAATTTCAGCAATGGTATTTTCGTCGAGGTGGGTCATCTTCAGTTGAATGGGGCCTTTGCCGGAGTTCAGCTCCTTCCAGACCTCCAACATCATCTGACCACTCCAGTAATCGCAACTAATAAAGCGATTTCCTTCCGCATTCGCGGTGTAAGCACCAAAGGGGCTCGCGACATAGGCACAGGCTGGGCCGTTGTAGTCCTTGATCAGGGGGTTGATTTGAAAACACTCAATATTGGTGAGCTCTGCCCCGGCATGGTAAGCCATGGAATAACCGTCCCCCGCATTGGTCGGGTTTTCGTAGGTGCCATAGAGATAACCAGAAGCCGGAAGCCCCAGCCGCCCACAGGCTCCTGTACTCAGGATCACGGCCTTGGCCTGGATGATTACAAAGTCTCCGTTACGGACATCGAACCCCAAGGCTCCAATGGCACGCCCCTTGTGGACTAATACACGGGTAGCCATGACTCGATTCGTGACCCTAGCTTTGTGGCGTTTGACCTGCCGTGTCAGAATGGTCTTCAGATCCTTTCCTTCTGGCATGGGGAGGACATACTTGCCAACCCGATGGACTTGCTTGAGGTCGTAGTCTCCATGAATGTCTTTTTGGAACTTGACCCCCCAACTCTCTAGCTCTTGAATTACGTCAAACCCAAGTTTTCCAGTTTGATAAACTGCCTTTTGGTTGAGGATGCCATCATTAGAGATAGTGATTTCACGAACATATTGTTCTGGGGTAGAATTACCAGGAATGACGGCGGTATTCACGCCATCCATTCCCATTGCGATCGCCCCACTCCGGCGAATATTAGCTTTCTCTAAGACCAAGACATCGCCCTCAGGATTGGCCTGCTTTGCCTTGATTGCTGCCATGGTTCCAGCAGTGCCACCCCCAATTACCAGAACATCCGTTTTTAACCATTGAGTATTCACTGAGAACTCCTCCTGTATGACAAAAAATCTTGGAAATCCGCGTAAAAGCTCGTTGTACAGTCAACCTTGTCTCCCCCAATCATAGGTGAGTCATTAAGAACGAACAAGCTTGTTTTGTAGCAAGTGCTACTATTTATTCATCCGCGTTTTTTATGGGTTTATAAAAGACTTGAATAGCTACTTCAATCATTAGTAGACAAGCTAGAAATAGAGGTGGAGAGAATATGGAAGTTTATCAGATCAAGGTATTCCTAGAAGTGGCTAGATGCCTTAGCTTCACTGAAGCAGCAGATGCCTTGAATCTGACTCAACCTGCAGTGAGTGCCAAAATTAAGTCCTTGGAGTCTGAGCTAGGAGTACCGCTATTTTATAGATTGGGGCGCAAGATCCAATTAACAGAAATCGGACAATTTCTGTTTGAGAATGGGCCTGAACTCATTGAGGTTGAAAATAAACTGCTTATTAAGGTTCAAGAAATCAAACGAGGTAAGTCTGGGAGCCTCAAGATAGGTTGTACAGCCGCGATCGCCGATGGATGGCTTCCTGAGATTATTTTTAAATATCGACGACAATATTCAGGAATACAAACCCAATGTGTGGTTTTTGAATCCAATGATTTTTTATATCGGGCCATTACTGATAATCAGGTTGACATAGGAATTTCCGATATTAATTTTGAGGAGTTCACGGAAATTTCAGCAACAGCCGTTGACACGATTAACTATGCTGTAATTGCTGCTGCTGATCATCCTTTAGCTGAAAAAGACTGGTTGAGTTTAAAGGATCTACAGAAGGAATCATGGGTAATTTTTCCTGCCGGATCTCCGAGTCATTTAGTCTTTGAAACTCGCCTCATTGAATTAGGATTGGCGCTCTCTGACTTTGCCCAGGTAGAGATTGTGGATACCTTGAGTCTGATGCGAACCTATTTAACTCAAGGCCGTTGCTTAGGATTTTCGTCCACCTTGGAATTCCAAGCAGAACGTCGATCCGGAATGCTAGTGAGTATTCCCCTACAAGAATTTGCCTTGTCCGGCAATATTTTTCTACTCTTGCCTAAACGCCTCAGTCAATTAGCAACTCCAGATATAGCGCTCCACAATCATCGCCTACGGAGTGTTAACCCCATTCAAAAGTTTGCATCCCTGATTCAATCCCCTCCCCCATCAAGCTCAGGGGCATCAGAGCCAGAGCCACCGACCGTCTCTTCTAAACCCATTCGCCTTCGTTCCCCTAGTCCGATCCTTCGGACTACCCATCTCCATCCCCGCGAAACGATGACCCTGGTGATCGGTGTGCAGAATGGCACCATCCCCACGGTTACTGCTGGATTAGTGATCCAACGGTTGGGGTTACTAGAACATTTCTTACCAAAAACAGGCCGCTACAGTTCTACGCAATATCAAATTCACTGGCGCGATTTCTCAACGGGAGCACCGATTATTGAAGGGCTTAATTCTGGAAAACTGAATATTGGCATTTTGGGAGACTATCCCTTGCTTTTGAGTGCAGCCCAACCCCTCAGCCTAGATCATCAAGTCCGCAAGACTCGTCTGGTCAGCTTTGTGTCTACGAATCCGGATGGTTCCTGTAGTGCAGTGATTGTACCCAATCATTCAGAGTTGCAATGTATTGAGGATCTAAGGGGAGGCGTGATTGCAGTTCCCTTCAGTTCTTCTGCCCATGGCTTGGTGATGCGATCGCTCAACTCTGCCAACTTGCTGACGGAGGTAAGACTCACATTTCTGGAGAACTCTAACCTGGATTTTCCCTTCTCAGGATCAACTCAAGCAGATGGCTATGCCCACTTTGCGCCTTTTCACGATATTGCCTGTCGCCGAGGGAGGTTTCGCTATTTACCGGTAGATCAAGCCAATATCCTCCCAGCATTTTATGGAGTCGTTGTGGGTGAAGAGCTAGCAGAGCAGTATCCAGAGGTTGTGATTGCCTACTTAAAAGCTTTGAGTGCTGCCCAATACTGGTACGCGACGACTCCTTCTGCCCTCTCCCTGATCAGTCAATGGACGCGACTCGATGCTGAAATTGTTTCCCAGGTTCTCTGTAGTTCTGATCCCGTTGAGCAGTCGGGACGCTTCTTTTCCAATATGAGCATTTGCTCCGATTGGCTCAATCTCCATATTGCTCAACTTAGCCTAGTTCCTGGCAATGAAGTCCTAAGCCAGGTCAATCTCAACCAGTGGATTCAGCCAGAATTTTTACATCAAGTTCAAAACAGTTAATTAGAACCAGTCAGCATTAGTCCATCTCCATGCTTTTGAGAGTTTCTTCGCGAATGCTCTCAAAGATCCGACGGTTTAATTCCAGAAACTCTCGGGAAAGCATGACATCTCCATGGCGCGGACGTTCCAAAGTAACTTCAATCTTTTCTTTGATTCTGCCTGGATTAACTCCCATGACAAAAATTTTGTCACTTAGGAATACAGCTTCCTCAATATCGTGAGTTACAAAGATTACGGTTAGCTTGAGATCGCTCCAGATATTCAGCAATAGCTCCTGCATCATGTGTCTGGTTTGAGCATCCAAAGCAGCAAAGGGCTCATCCATTAACAGCACTGAAGGAGAATTGACTAAAGCCCTGATAATACTGGCGCGCTGTTGCATCCCTCCTGAAAGCTGGTGGGGGTAGGAGTGACGATGCTTGTATAGCCCCACCCGATTGAGATATTCATTCACCAACTGCTCCCGTTTGACCTTAGGAACCCCCTGGATCTTGAGCCCAAATTCCACATTCTGAAACGTAGTTTTCCAAGGTAGTAGAGAATATTGCTGAAAGACAAAACCGCGATCGGCCCCTGGAGAATCAACATGACGTTTATCTACAAATACAAATCCGCTGGTGGGTTTGAGAAATCCAGCCACGACATTGAGAATTGTTGACTTACCACAACCAGATGGGCCTAGTAAACAAATGAATTCACCAGGATTAATCTTAAAATTGATAGAATCCAGTACCTGAATAGATTTTCCGTTCCGATTAAAGGAAACAGATAGATTTTCAACTTGAACAAACCCCTTAACAGGTTTGACTAGATCCTTTTCCATGAGCGTCACCAAAATAATCCTCCCAAAATAAAATTTACATCAAAAGATTTAAGTGTTTTGATGGCAAAAGCCTAGGCACTCTGCTTTTTAGTCACCCGCCAAGGCATCAGGATGCGAGTCAGCTGATCTATCACAAAGGCACTAAAGGTACCCAGCAAACCAATCAGTAACATTCCCATCACAATCGGTGGATAATTAGAGGTGATATAAGACTCCCAGGTAAAATAACCAATTCCATAGCGTCCAGCTAAAATCTCAGCCGTCACTAAACAAAACCAGGAATTACCCATACCGATAACAAGGCCACTAGCAATATTAGGCATAGCCCCTGGTACCACAATGTCTTTGAATAGGTGCCACTGTTTAGCACCCAAACACTGGCCGACTCGTAGCAAGAGCATGTCTGTACTTTCCACACCTCGAATCGTACTAATCAAAATTGGAAAGAATGCACCAATAAATGTGATGTACATCATCCCTGACTCTGAGTTGGGAAACATCAAGATTGCTAGGGGAATCCAGGCAACAGCAGGAATAGGTCTTAGGAGTTCTAGGGGTAGAAAGAGTAAGTCCTCTAATTTCTGAAACCAACCAATTAGAATCCCTAGGCTAATACCAAGAATTGACGCTGCAAGAAAACCAATTAAAACCCGTAGGACACTGGCTTGAATATGCACCATAAAATTACCAGAGAAAAATTTCATGGTTGCCCCAAAAACTTCTAGAGGGGATGGTACAAAATCAAAATTAATAAAGTAATTGAAATTAGTGGCGCACAAAAACTGCCAAATCCCAAAAAACAGAAATAACGACAGACATTGCCTGAAGGCTTTGGAATCAATATGAGGTTGTTTTAAGATTGACAACCCAGTTTTGATAAGTATGCGAAACAAATTAAAGATCGGATTATTGGATTTCGCTAAAAGTGAAGCCATTTCTGAGCGTTCAGAGGACGGACTCGACATTCAATACCTCTAGTGAACAGGGCCTGAAAGATAGAAAGGAATACTCCTAAGAAGTATCTCATCAGGAGTGCTTAAGAACTGTATGCGTTGCGGCAGTTCTAGTTGCCATGGGTGGCGGGCCCTGAGATCCCCCCACCCGACCGGCCTTCCCCTTCTGAAGAGGGGTTTCTAAAACTGAGACACTTCCTATTCAAATTGCTTTATGAAACTAGAAATATCAGCTAATTACCGAGAACCTACCAAAATGGGGTTCCCTGTAGCTTGAGCTAGGGATTTCTGAAGCCCATTGAAGTCGGAAAACTTGGCTGATGACTTATTTCCAAATGCCTGAGCATCTTTCTCTGTCAGGAATGCAGAAATTTCATCGCCATTACGGACATAGAAGGAATTTTCAGCAAATAGTTTCCATCCATTGTTACGATCATGAACAAACATAGCACCCACTGCTTTTTTCCCCTCCGCTTTTATTTTTTCTAAACTAGTCATCATGTTTTGGATTGAGGCGAAGTTCATGACCTTGTCTTCTCCTTTAATCCAGATTTGAGCTGCCATTTTTGCATCTTTAATAGGCTCTTTAGTTTCAGCATCCTCACCGCCTAGAGCAAACCCCTCTGCATTTGCAACCTGGTCATAATTCAGCCCCATTTCCTGCATGGCTTGCCGCAAATAGCTTTCATCTGACCATTTGGTTACATCTTCTGGATTTACCGTTTTGGGTAGTCTACCCAACTGCTGGAGAGTTACTACACTGTTTTTAAGTGCATCAAAATTAACCTGCCTAATAGTTGGATTCAGTGTTTGCAAGCCAGAAGGACCTAGAAACATATAAACCACTTCTCGATCAACCCCAGTCCATTTCTCAACCTTGCTTGAAAACACCTCTGGTTGTTCGCGGAAAATCTTGTTTGCTTCCAATAGAGCCTTTAGGTAAGCAACTACTATTTCAGGGTTTTCTTTGGCAAAGTCTGAGCGAACTAAAACTCCATGGAAAGTAGGAACTCCTGTCTGCGCCCCATCAAAGATCTTTTTAGCAAACCCTCGATAAGGAAATAACTCGCCAAAGGGCACAAAATTAGCATGGGCATCAATTTGTGCTGTTTTAAGATTACTTCCTCCAACTTCTGGAGACTGGCTAACTAGGGTTACATCTTTTTCTGGATCAATACCTACATCCCTAAGAGCCTTGAGTAACATCCCATGAGCGGCTGAACCAAAAGGGACAGAGACTTCTTTACCTTTCAGATCTGTCAACGTTTTTACCGAGCTGGTTTTGGGAACCATGATTGCATTTCCAGCTCCATTGGGGCTATAACCCAGGGTTGCAATGTAAAGTGTTTTAACTCCATTTCCCTTCTCTTGGAAGGTGGTCATATTGATAGTTGCTGGAAAGTCACCCATCATGCCAATGTCAATCTGATTGGCTAGCATCTTGTTGTTAATAGGTGGCCCCGATGTATAGCTTGACCATTCGATATTGTACTCAACATCTGCATATTTGCCAGTTTTAGGCAGATATTTTTCTAGTAGCTTTTCTTCACGAATCACTGATCCACCTGTTGCAGTGTTAATTACCTGATCTTGGGTGGCAATAGCAATACGGATGACTTTTTTAGTTGAAGCATTATCTGTTGCATTACTTGGAGCAGTCGTTGAAGTTCCGCTGGAACAAGCACTAACAAAGAATAGAGACAGAATAATCAACGCAGATCCTAGTCCCCGACGATGTATCTGATGTCTGTTCACAATAGTAGCTACCTATCTATTAATTGATAAACTTATTTAATGAGTTCAATAAACTCATAACTGTAAGGGGATATACAAATTGATTTGTTTGGGACTGTTAAACCATAAAAGAATTAACTTGATTCATATATTTATTTTATGGATCAGCGATAAGCGGCTAAAGAACACCTCAAAAAATGATCCAGTTGGTCTAAAAAGCTCTCTACAGCCAATTTACTTAAAAGTTTGTTAGGTTTACCAATCGTGATCATGGGTGGCAAAACTGGCTTATTGCTGCTTCGGTAAGCAATAAGCCCTTTTCCTTATAAGCCTTAAGAAAGCCCAGTAGCGCTAGTAGACATCGGCGGCAATCAACCAACCCTTAGGGAAATGGCACTGCCATGCCCTCATGAAGCATCGTGGGTAGATTCATCCCCAGGACTCCTAGGGATGTAGTTGTAACCTCACCAAAGCCCTATCCCCTTCCTTCCCATGTCCATGGGCACAGACAATCCTACAATGGAGCCATGACTCCAACTCCCCGAAAGCAATTTGGGCAGCATTGGCTGCGTAGTGACAAGGTTTTAAGCCAGATCGTCAAGGCTGCTGAGCTGTCTCAGGGCGATCGCATTCTAGAAATTGGCCCCGGTACCGGGATTCTTACCCGTCAACTGCTACCCCTGGCGCAATCTGTTGTCTCCGTGGAGATTGACCGAGATTTATGCCAGCTCCTGGCGCAAAAATTAGGTTCGATTAAAAACTTTTTATTGCTCCAAGGTGACTTTTTGACCCTTGACTTAGAGCAAATCCTAGGGAATCTCCCCGCCTTTCAAGCCCCCAACAAGGTTGTTGCTAATATTCCTTACAACATCACCGGGCCAATCTTAGAGAAACTGCTGGGTTCCCCCGCGCAACCGAGGGTAACCGCCTACGACACAATTGTGCTGCTTGTGCAAAAGGAAGTGGCCGAGCGGCTGTATGGCAAGCCCAGTTCTAAAGCCTACGGAGCTTTGTCCGTGCGAGTACAATACCTCGCTACCTGTGAATTAATCTGTCCCGTACCCGCTAAGGCGTTCTACCCGCCTCCTAATGTTGATTCTGCGGTGATCCGTCTCCGTCCCCGAATGGTAGAACCCCTTGCCCACAATCCCCAAAAGTTCGATCGCCTAGTGACCATGGGATTTGCGACGCGCCGTAAGATGCTGCGAAATAACTTAAAAAGCGTGGTGGATCGCGATCGCCTGACACACTTACTGGAACAATTAAACGTAAATCCTGAGGCACGGGCTGAAGATTTGAGCGTGGCTGAATGGGTTGCCCTCAGTAATCAGTTAGATGAATCTCAGGGTTTGAACCTACCCCAAGACTTACCCGAAATTCTGCCAGCAACTTCGATGTTGCTGAACACTGAAAGCAGTGACCTAGCGCCAGACTCTGCATTGCCCCCTAAATCCCCCAATTCTGGGGGACTTTGAAAATATGCAATTCTGGTGTCCCCCAGAATTGGGGGCTAGGGGGGTTAAATGAAACCCCTACCCAACCCCATAATTTTGGATGTAATTTCTCTTTGATTTCTAAATTAAATTTGCTTTCCCCATGCATTCCTATTCCCTGCTTGCCTCCGCCAAAATCAACTTGTACCTGGAAATTATTGGCGATCGCCCCGATGGTTACCATGAACTGGCCATGGTAATGCAAAGCATTGACCTGGCCGATCAAATTGATCTCCGTCCCCTTGGTACAGATGACATTCAAGTTCGTTGCAACCATCCAGAAGTCCCGAGCGATCGCCGTAACCTTGCCTATCGAGCCGCAGAGCTAATGGCAACCGAGTTCCCGAATGCCTTTGCTCAGTATGGTGGGGTCGAGATTACAATTCAAAAGAAAATTCCCGTCGGTGCAGGACTGGCAGGAGGCTCCACCAACGCTGCAGCGGTGCTGGTAGGACTAGATTTAATGTGGCAACTGGGTTTAACTCAATCTGAGCTACAAATCCTCGGCGCTCGGTTGGGGTCTGATGTTCCCTTTTGTATCGCGGGGGGAACTATGCTGGCGACGGGACGTGGCGAACAGTTAGCCCCTTTGCCCGATCTGGACAATATTTATGGGGTATTGGGCAAGTATCGGAGTCTTTCAGTCTCTACAGCTTGGGCCTATCAAACCTTCCGACAACAATTCCATAGCTCCTATGCTTCCGATCCTGGGAATCTAGAGCAGCGACGGCAGCGGGTACATTCTGGCCCCATGGTGGCTGCGATCGCCCAGAAAGACCTGCTCAAAATTGGTGAGTTACTCTATAACGACCTAGAACGAGTTGTATTACCAGCCCATCCCTCAGTCCAACGTCTACGGGAAGTTTTTCACCAGCAGGGATGTGCCACCATGATGTCGGGATCGGGGCCAACGGTTTTTGCGTTAGCAAACGCTGAAGCGGAAGCTCAGCAAGTCCGAGAGGCAGTAAGAAGCGCGATCTCCGATCCAGACCTGGAGTTATGGGTAGCAAGGTTCACGAATAATAGTATCCGCATTGTTTCACCTGTCTAGTACGGGAAATGTCATCCCCTTCATACGGATGAAGTTCTATACTAGTTGAGTCGCTGGGTGGATCGGTCAGAAGGATTAATCAACTGTTTCAAGGTGAGATTGAAGAATGAACAGTGAACAAGCGGCAGAAATCCTGCTAATTCTACGAGCACTCACAGAGCAAAGCCAGCTTCAAGATCGACAAATTGCTGACAATAGACAGCTAATTAGAGAAAATGCTGTGCAGATAGCTAACAACACTACAAATATCCAGCTATTAGTCCGGGCTACCGCTGAGCAGGGTGTGTTCATTCGCCAAGTTGCTGAAAATGTGCAATCCCTAACCCAGACCGTACAAACCGTTGCTGAAAGTGTGGCAGAAATGCAGCAAGAAGTTAGAACTATGCAGCAAGAAGTCAGAACTATGCAGCAGGAAGTCAGGGGATTGCAAACGGAAAACCGCCGCATCCTGGATATTTTGCTACGCCAACAAGACCAGTCATAACCATAAAC
>JAYKHH010000604.1:0-3668 GCA_035285265.1 Leptolyngbyaceae cyanobacterium
TAATATCCCCGCTCAGATTGCCTTCAGCCGGAACTTTAAATAGGATTTATGACTAAACCTGGCTCTTTATTTAAAGCTGTTTTTCCTGAGACATCTAAATCCATTAAGATTGCTCCGTACAAAGGCTCCTAGCTCCACCTAAGCAGGGCTTGCTATAGTAGTTTGCCATAGTCTAGTCCCAGACATAGAAAATTTGATGGGGTTTGGCTGGAAACTAGTCTACCCATAGCCGCCAGTGATCGCAAAAACTCAATGGCGCAAAAACTCGGTGGTCAAAAAGAATTGGATGGAACTGCCTAGACAAGGGGATATGAACCACCGTTGTAGTTGCCCCCTCGGAGCCGATGGTATTTTCTGTAAACACTGTGTGGCAGTGGGTTTGGCTTGGTTGGCAGATTCATCAGGGGTGAAATCTTCAGGAGGTGCTCAGGCTCCCCAAGCCTCGGTAACCATGCAGGATCTACGAGCGTACCTAGAACGGCAAGAGAAAGCAGTTCTGTTGCAAATAATCCTAGACCGAACCATGCAGGAGACGGGTTGGCGTGAGCAGTTGCTAATGAAGGTGGCTTCTCACCGTCCGCAGGGACCGGATCTGGGCACCTTTCGCAGTGCCATTGAGAATGCAATTGCCACGGACGGCTTTGTTGAATGCAGGGATGTGTGGGACTATACCCAAGGCATTGAAGCGATTTTAGACTCGGTAGCAGAATTGCTAGATGCGGGTCATGGCAGCGCAGTGATTGAGTTGTGTGAATACACTAATTAATGATGCCTATGCTGAGGCCGTGAGCTTTTTGAAAAAAGTCCGGGAACTGAAGCTCAGACTTGGGCAACAGGAGGAGTTTAGGCAGTGGGTCGCCCATCTCCGCAAGACCTATAAGGCCAAACACAACTTCATCAAGCTCCTCGATCAGGAACATTGGTAAAAGTTTACTCAAAAATAAAGAGGGTATGGCTTGAAACCATGCCCTCTGATGGCAACAAACAACCCTAAGGGGTCTGCTGTAAATCTGGGCGTTCTTGAGGCACGATCGCACCTTCTACCGGGCAGACCTGCAAACAGATCCCACAGTCAATACAGGTCGTAAAATCAATCCAGTACCAATCCGTTCCTTTAGTATTTTTGCCAGGGCCTTCACTAATACAGGCAACAGGGCAGGCATCGACACAATCAGCGACACCTTCACAGACATTAGTAACAATTGTGTGCGCCACAGTGTTCTCTCTTGTAAATCATTAGGACAAGTGCATAGCTACTTTACCGTAACATTGAGTTGGTCTAGTTTGCCTAACCAGGAAATATTGCAAAAGGGAAGCTGTGCCTGCCTTTTGGAAACTGTTATTCAGCAACCCGCCTCTTCAGTGTTTTGAGCTGAGTGTCTTGAAGGATTGGCGATCGCCCCCATCATAAAAATGAACTAGCCCTACACAAGAATCTCAGGCATCCGTGACTCTAGGCTGGCAGAGGTTTAGGAACCATGCCAAGACGTTCTAGCATCTGTTCATCGTGAGCATTGGCTGGATTTGGGGTGGTCAAGAGGACGGGGCCAGTAAAAATGGAGTTGGCTCCTGCCAGGAGACAAAGCGCCTGCAGTTCATCACTCATTTGCAATCGCCCTGCCGAGAGGCGCACCATTGCTGACGGAAACAAGATGCGAGTCGTGGCAATCATCCTGACCAGTTCAATCGGATCAACGGGGGGAGACTCTTGCAGAGGAGTTCCCACTACAGGCGTTAGGCAGTTAATGGGAATTGATTCTGGGGTGGGATCCAGTTGACAGAGGGCTTCTAGTAATTCCAAGCGATCTTGTACGGACTCGCCCATGCCTAGGATGCCACCGCAACAGACGGAAATCCCTGCTGCACTAACGGCACGAATCGTCTCTAGCCGATCCTGGTAAGTGCGGGTGGTGATGATGTCACCGTAGTAGGAGGGGGAGGTGTCGAGGTTGTGGTTATAGGCCGTTAACCCAGCCGCTTTGAGGCGTTCTGCTTGGTGGGGCTTAAGCATTCCTAGGGTGCAGCAAACTTCGATATCGAGGGCAGCGACTTGTTCCACCATCTCTAGGACGCGGTCAAACAATGGGCCGTCTTTAATTTCTCGCCAAGCAGCCCCCATACAAAAGCGGGTCGATCCATTAGCCTTTGCAGTGCGAGCTTCCGCTAGAACTGCCTCAACGCTCATCAATTCTTGGGGCACCAGTCCAGTTTTATTGTGAACGCTTTGAGAACAATAGGCACAATCCTCTGGACACAAGCCAGTCTTGATATTGCTGAGGGTGCAAAACTGGACAGCCCGTGGGTCGTGGTGTTCCCGGTGGGTACGCTGGGCATCAAAGAGAAGATCCGGTAGAGGCTGATGATAAATCTGAGAAATGCGATCGAGCGTTACAGGCATAGTAGGCAGGATAGGTGCAGGTCATTGGCTGGAGCTGTTTCCGACTGGGCTCCAATTTAAAGTACAGATTATCAGCTAGATGTCCCCGGAGCTTTTACTGATCCTAGAAACTCAAGGATCTACTTTTTCTCTTCATTTTATGTAAGGTTACGTGAATTCGATAGCCCTATTTTGCGTGTGCGAAGCGCACGCAAAATAGGGCTTTTAGGAGGCTTTCGCTCCGCGAAAGCCTCCTAAAATCTCTTTCGTCGAACTAAAATTCAAGGTTATGTGAGGGTCGAGCAGGTGTCTTGTTCTCATGACAAGACAAGCTCAAATCTGGTTGAGGACTGATATAGTACCTAACGAGACGTAGGTACCATGGTTGTGAAAATTGCTTGAGGAACTTCGGGTTATATGTCAGCGTCTAGGCAATCCTAACAACTTCTTGAGAAGCTGTTTATGTATGGAAGGACTTTGGCCATAGCAAAGCCCCTTGACACTGCTGAGTAGATCGCGGACTTTTTCTGAAGTGAGCATCATCCACCTCACCGACCGGAAGCTTGAGAACCGCTTCTGACTGCGTAACTCAATCAATTTTCGAGCACAACCTTAAATAGCATTCAGATAAATATGAGAGGAATAGGTCAAATAGCAAAATCGGTGGCTGATCCTCTCTATACCTTGCTATTCAGTTTATTGCTGGTGACTCTTGGATTAGGGTTATTGCCACTTCCATCCCAAGCCCAACCTAAAAAATCGCCGAATCTCCTTGAGGATATTAAGATTAACCCTCAGTTCTCAAACCCAATTCTGTTGCGGGGACTGAGTGGAGGCACGACTCCTGCCCAAAATGTTGCAGGTCGTGCTGAAACTACAACAGGGCCGTGCGTAGGTTTTGTAAATGACAAACCCGATCATACGTTGGTCTTACCTGAATTCTTTAAGTACCTGAGCTTGCAAGTTCAAAGCCCAGAGGATACGACCTTGGTGGTACGAGGGCCCGGTGGAAGCTGGTGTAATGATGATAACCAGGGAAAGAATCCCGGACTTGTAGGTCAGTGGCTCGCTGGTAGTTATCAAATTTGGGTGGGTACCTATAACAAAACTAAGTTTCACCCCTACCAACTGAGAATTACCAAGGGGCGCTAAGATACTAGACCCAAATTCTTCGTAGGTACCAGCATTAGGTCGGGGCAACCCTAATAAGACTTGAATTCGATATCCCTATTTTGCGTGTGCGAAGCGCACGCAAAATAGGGCTATTTGGGGATTTTTGCTGCGCGAAAAT
>JAYKHH010000605.1:0-3406 GCA_035285265.1 Leptolyngbyaceae cyanobacterium
CCTAGGATTGTGAGGGCTTTAGTGAGACTTGTCATAGATTTTGTTTGATGGCAATGAGTGACTTGTCTGAAGGATGCCTAGATTGAGATTACCCGAAAAACCCTCTCTCCTCTCCTCACAAGGAGCCAGAGATGATTAACATTGCTGAGTTTGCATCTGATTGAGCCCCCTAGCCCCCCAATCCTGGGGAGAACTAGAATTTTTCCAGGTTTCCCAGGATGGATGCCTTGATTCAGCAACGTCCAATTCTTTAATTTGTGATCCCTAGGCTAAAGCAGCCTCAATCCATTGCTTGAGTGTAGACGTAAGCGTGTCTAGAGGAAGTTCCTCAGAGGTACGTTTGGCCCGTTGTACCACTTCCACCTTGCCCGATTGGAGCGATCGCCCTGTCACAATGCGATAGGGAATGCCAATCAGATCCGCATCTTTGAACTTGACGCCAGCCCGTTCGTTGCGATCATCCAACAGCGTTTCAATGCCCGCTTGGTTGAGCTCTGTGTAGATTTTTTCTGCAGCCTCCACCTGAGCCTGATCCGCCAAATTGGGAATTACAACAATGGCCTGGTAGGGGGCGATCGCTACGGGCCAAATAATCCCATCTTTGTCGTAGGACTGTTCCACAGCAGACTGAGCTAAGCGGGAAACGCCCACGCCATAACAGCCCATCATCAGGGGCACTTCTTCCCCTTGCTCGTTGGTATAGGTAGCTCCGAGGGCTTTGGAGTACTTGTTGCCCAGTTGGAAGATGTGACCCACTTCAATGCCACGGGCACTTTGTAAGGTTTGGCTGGGGTCATGGATGGCGCGATCGCCCGGTCGAGCTTTCCGTACATCGACCACTCGTTCAGCCAATTGGAACTGTTGCCCCCAATTAGCTCCGACGACGTGGTAGCCCGACTCATTGGAACCGGTGACAAAATCCTTGAGTTCCACAACCGTTTTATCTACAAACCGCAGAAACTTGGGCGCTAGGTCTTTGGCCGGTTGAATGTAGTCATCCCCCAAATCAGGAGCGATATAGCCCAAGGGTAGGGATTTGGCTGCCCATTGTCTTTGAGCATCGATATCGGGCACCTTCAAGGCTAGAACTGTTTTGCCGCCATAATTCGCTGCCAGTTTTACCAGTTCGTTTTGCAGCTTCACTTCATTCACTTCCTGATCGCCTCGAATATTGACCAGCACCAAGACCGTCATGCCATTGTCGTAGGTGACTTGGTACAGGACGTTTTTAACAATCTGGGTGGCTGAACAGTCAAGGAATTGACAGAGCTTGTCAATGGTCTCAGTGCCAGGGGTTTCCAGTTTTTCGTAGGTCGTGAAAGCAGAAGGCTCGGCCTCCCGTGGCAGGGAAACCGCCTTTTCAACGTTGGCAGAGTATTTGCCATCCTCGGTGTAAAGGACTTCATCTTCCCCAGCATCGGCTAGCACCATAAACTCCTGGGAACCTGACCCCCCGATCGCTCCAGAATCTGCTTCTACAGCTCGAAAGGCTAAGCCACAGCGACGGAACATATTACTGTAGGCGCGGTTCATGGCTTGGTCGGTTTCTTTCAGGCTCGTTTCATCGGTATGGAAGGAGTAGCCATCCTTCATAATGAATTCCCGCCCTCTCATTAGCCCAAAGCGAGGCCGAATTTCGTCGCGGAACTTGGTTTGGATCTGGTAGAGGTGCTGCGGTAATTGCCGATAGGAACGGATCATGTCACGGGCGATCGCCGTAATCACTTCTTCATGGGTTGGCCCTAACCCAAGTTGCCGTTCTTGGCGATCGGTAAGGGAAAACATAATCCCTTCGGCCTTGGTATAGGTATCCCACCGCCCCGATTCTTGCCAGAGTTCTGCAGGCTGGATCTGGGGCAAGAGGCACTCCTGCGCTCCTGTAGCGTTCATCTCTTCCCGCACAATCTGGGAAACTTTTTGCAGCACCCGCCACATCAGGGGCATATAGGCATAGATGCCGCTAGCAACACGACGAATGTAACCTGCTCGGAGCAAGAGTTTATGGCTGGGAATCTCCGCTTCAGTGGGATCTTCCCGCAGCGTTACAAACAACATTTGAGAGAGTCGCATTACTCGGTTCCTTAGGCTTGGAGGGTAGGTTTACATCATAGGCTTAACCTTTCCATCCTAAGGGATTCGTGAAACGAAAGGCTGATGGCTCTAAAACTTACTGGAAGTGCGGCTCCAAGGCGTTAAATCATAGAAAGACTCTTTACCCAAATGACAACCGTAGTTTTTAACCAGATCTTGCAAGCTGTGAGACTGCCCCAAGGGAATCCAATCATCGACGGAGCCCCTAAAACACCATCGTTCCACTACAAATTCGCGGGTTTGTGGATCTACCAACACAAACTGCATCATTGGAGAGTAGGTAAAGGACGAGGCCAGTTTGGCCATCATCTGATCGGAGCCCCAGGCACCTAGACCTACAAGACCTCTAAAAGCATCAACATTTTGGTCACACAGGTATACAACAATGTGTTTGTCCTTGACATCCACTATAAAGGCGTCGATTTTGGCGTGTTTTCTAATTCCTTCGCGCACAATGGCGATTTCTTCGGGTGTAATAATCTGAGCAGGAATTTTCCTTAAAAATACCTGGGCATTGGGGTTTTCGTAAATTTCATAGCCCTCAGGAATAAAGTCCAGCAGATCTCCCTCTGATTTCATTGCAAAAAAATACTTGGGCTTCCCTGTTTTGGTTTTCCCTTCATGAAGATAGTATCTTTGACCTTTGCGATTGATATGTTCAACAGCCATAGCGAGAGTCCCAAAAGCTATAGTCATTGTAGCGATTGGTAATGCACTGCGATCGCCCTACAAAATCCAAGACTTGCTGCATCAAGGGGCGATCTTGTCTTCTTCAAGATCAAGATCCTTAAAATCAGTAGTTTTTGTTTTTATGCAAGAAAAATGGAGTCGCTGACCCACGCCTTCAACACTTGGATGAATACAAAACACCCCCCTCACCCTGGCACCCAAGTGACTGGGGATGTGAAAGATGTCGTTTAACGCGAAGATGAGCACCCCTTTTGCGGCAGCTATGCCTGCGCTAATATGGGCATTCTCCGCACCATCGCACTCAATTTATTTCGCTTGCATGGATGGAACTCCATTACAAGAGCGATTCGCACCTTAGCACATGACCTCCCCCGACTGCTTTCCTTTTGTCAATGAATCAGCCCTGCCCCAGAATTGGGGGGCTAATTGGCTGATCCGACCATCCCCGCAGGCCCCCTAAATCCCCCAATGCTGGGGGACTTTGAATTTTCCGGTTCCCCCCAGCATTGGGGGGCTAGGGGGGCTAACCCAGCAACACCTTTCCTACCAGGGGCTGCCAATCATGGTAAAGGCCGACCAATAGTAGGGATGGGAGAAATCGCCACTTTGCAGATTGGCTACGTTG
>JAYKHH010000606.1:0-4111 GCA_035285265.1 Leptolyngbyaceae cyanobacterium
TTATCACTGTGCTGAAAGTATTGCCTGCATCGCCCCCATCCGAGATGAAAGCACCCCGCCGAGTCCATCCGTACAGTCTACTTTTAGCAATAGTTCTAATCATCAGGTAAGCCAAAATATGCACCTAGGCGCAGAGACCACAGAGAAAATTTACCAATTACTGGCTCAAGGATATCGAATTGGTACGGAACATGCAGATGAGCGTCGCTTCCAAACCTGTTCCTGGAAGAGTTGTGCCCCGATCCAATCCACTCAACACGCGCAAGTTCTAGCTGAGTTGGAAAGTTGCCTTGCAGAACATGCTGGAGAGTATGTTCGCTTAATTGGCATTGACCCCAAAGCAAAACGACGGGTGTTAGAGGCGATTATTCAGCGCCCTGGCGATCAACCGGGTCAGTTTTCCCGTGCAGCAACCTCTAGTGCAAGTTCGTCTAGTTTCCAAAGCTCTGCTCAAAGCGCAGGTTTGAACCCAGCAACGGTGACTCAGATTCGCCAACTGCTCTCCCAAGGTCATAAGGTGGGGGCTGAGTACGCAGACAAGCGTCGCTTCCAGACTACTTCCTGGCAGAGTTACCCCATTAATGCTCAGAACGAGTCTGGGATCATTGCAGCCTTGCAAGAGTGCTTGGGGAATCATCAGGGCGAGTATGTGCGCCTGATTGGAATTGACCCTAAAGCCAAGCGGCGAGTGCTAGAAACCATCATTCAAAGACCTGATGATCAGCCCGTTCCAGTATCCGGTAGTAATGGACGCTCTTCAAGTTCTGCTTCCGGTCAATCTTTTGGTTCTGGGGGGCAATTTGGTGCCGAGGTCGTGAATCAAGTCCGTCAGCTATTAGCTCAAGGCTACCAAATTAGTACAGAATACGCGGATGAGCGTCGATTTAAGACCACTTCCTGGTACAGTGGCGGGGTGATTAAATCCAACCGGGATTCGGAGGTGTTGGCAGCCTTGGCAGCAGTGGTGGCAGAACAGCCTAATTGCTATGTGCGTTTGATTGGGGTTGACCCTAAAGCCAAGCGGCGAGTAGCAGAGACGATTGTTCAAAGACCCAATGGTCAGTCTCCTCAGGGAACTAGCACGGGTAGCACACCCGCGAGTGTGGCAGCAACTCCTAGCTATGGAAGTAGTACTGCGGTTGCTTCACAATTGAGTACCGAGGTTGTAACGCAGGTGCGTCAGTTATTGGCTCAAGGCTACCAAATTAGTACAGAATATGCCGATGAGCGTCGGTTTAAAACCACCTCCTGGCAGAGTGGCGGGGTGATTAAATCCAACCGGGAATCAGAGGTACTGTCGGCCCTGGCAACGGTGCTGGAGGAACAACCAAAATCCTATGTACGTGTGATTGGGATTGACCCCAAAGTTAAGCGAAGGGTTCTAGAGCTAATGATTCAGCGTCCAAAATCATAAATCCCTGAAAAAGTCAGCTCTTATTTAATGAGAGCTGACTTTTTAGCTCATCTTTGCCCGACTTGAGAGGTTCTCATTCCGATGTATTTGTCGCCACTACGCCCCATGAGTCACTCCTGCTTTTATTTGAGTGGTGATGTGACTATCCACCCTAGTGCTGCGATCGCACCGGGTGTACTCCTCCAGGCAGATCCAGGAAGCCAAGTCATTATTGGTGCAGGAGCCTGCATTGGCATGGGTTCAGTCCTCCATGCTCACGAAGGCATCCTAGAAGTGGAGGATGGAGCCAATCTTGGTTCAGGCGTTCTGATTGTGGGCAGTGCTAAGATAGGGGCGAATGCCTGCATTGGTTCCATGACCACAATCTTATCTGTTTCTATTGAGTCTGGAAAAATAGTGATGCCTGGTTCTCTGATTGGAGATGCCAGCCGTCCCGTTCCCGAACTTCAAGCCTCAGAAACATCTCCTCCCATTCCCGCATCTCCTCCCATTCCCGCAGTTCAGGATTTTTCCTATCAGCCAACCACTCCTACGCCTCAACCCATAGAGGAGCCTGAATCCATTCCAGACACTCAAAGTGCTTCCCCGACCCCATTCCCCGACCCTACACCAGGATTTTCCCCGCAGGTCTATGGTCAGGCAGGGTTGAATCAACTCTTATCCACGTTGTTGCCCCATCGGCAACCCTATGTTCCCCCTTCCCAATGAGTAGTTTCCTTCCAAAAGTTATTCAGTCAGCTATCCCATCTGTTTTGGTTGAGGTCTAAGTATGGAAGGACGCCAGCAACGCTTAGAAAGACTGAATGATAAGGCACTAGGTTTGGTCTCCACCTACGGATTCCCAGCAATTGTAGGTACAGCAGACATGATGCTGAAGTCAGCAGGGGTAACCTTGGTAGGTTACGAAAAAATTGGTAGTGGTCACTGTACAGCGATTGTGCGCGGTGGTATCGCAGATGTACGGCTAGCCGTGGAAGCAGGGGCAGCTACTGCGAAACAGTTTGGACAGTTAATTTCAAGTTTAGTCATTCCTCGGCCCTTACCCAATCTAGAGGTTGTGTTACCCATTGGGAGCCGTTTAGCTCAACTCACCCAGGGCAAAATAGATAGTCGCCTTAGTAATCTAGCGATCGGTCTCTTGGAAACGCGAGGTTTTCCAGCCATGGTGGGGGCAGCGGATATGATGCTGAAGTCTGGAGATGTACAACTCTCTGCCCATGAAATGATTGGCTCAGGGTTATGTACGGCCATTATCCGAGGCTCTGTAGCTAATGTGGCGGTGGCCCTAGAAGCAGGAATGCATGAGGCAGAGCGAATCGGAGAATTGCATTCAGTTATGGTGATTCCTCGCCCCTTAGAAGACTTGGAGCAAACCCTGCCGATCGCTAGTTGCTGGATCGAACAACTGCAACCCCTATTGCTACCGATTACGATTCAGGAGAAAGAAAAGGAATTGGTGGAACTGCCAGAGTTAAGGCAAATACCCTTACAACAGGACACTCCCCTGCCCTTACTAGAGTGATCTGAGCTGAAAGCGATCCCTAGGCAAGGAACGACCCAGACGCGGTTCAGAATGCTGCTTCTGGTGATGGCAGCAGAGATCTGGCTTGGTAGGGGTGTAAAGCTTTGCGCCTCCACAGCGGTCAATCTGTTGAGGAGATCGACATCATGTCCCTAGAGTTTTGCTAAGCCTTTGATCCAGATAACTTTTAGTGATGGAGGAGATGGTAAGCTAGCAAATGCGCTTTAAAAGACGAATGGTGAAATCTTCATGGTCGTATCAACCGAAATTCCTTATCTGTTGCGAGCTGCTCGTGGTGAAGTGTTAGACCGTCCACCCGTGTGGATGATGCGACAGGCAGGTCGCTACATGAAAGTGTATCGGGACTTACGGGAGAAATATCCTTCGTTTCGCGATCGCTCCGAAAAAGCAGAACTAGCGATTGAGATTTCGCTACAACCTTGGCGGGCCTTTCAGCCCGATGGGGTGATTCTATTTTCAGATATTTTGACTCCTCTACCCGGAATTGGCATTCCCTTTGACATTATTGAAAGTCGGGGACCCATTATCGATCCTCCCATTCGCACCCTAGAACAAATTGAGAAACTGCATCCCTTAGATCCAGAAACCTCAATGCCCTTTATTCGCACGATTCTGCAAACCCTCCGCCAGGAAGTGGGCAATCGATCCACGGTGCTGGGATTTGTGGGAGCCCCTTGGACGTTAGCGGCCTATGCCATTGAAGGGAAAAGCTCCAAGGATTATGTGGTAATCAAGCGCATGGCTTTTTCAGAACCAGCAATGTTGCATCAGTTTCTAGGGAAATTGGCGGATGCGATCGCCGTGTATGTGCGCTATCAGATTGACTGTGGTGCCCAAGTTATCCAGATGTTTGATTCCTGGGCGGGTCAACTCAGCCCCCAAGACTATGAAACGTTTGCCCTGCCCTATCAACAACGGGTTGTGAAACAGGTGAAGGCAACTCATCCAGATACTCCTTTGATTTTGTATATCAATGGCAGTGCCGGGATTCTAGATCGGATGCCCCAGGCAGGCGTGGATATTGTCAGTGTGGATTGGACGGTGGATATTGGGGAAGCTCGGCAACGTTTGGGCGCTCACGTCGGAGTTCAGGGTAATTTAGATCCCTGTGCCTTGTTTGGTTCTCAGGACTTTATTCGCGATCGCATCCTAGA